>URGH01000010.1 GCA_900547305.1 uncultured Oscillospiraceae bacterium
GTCAACGAGAATACCTGTTGTAGCGCCCTTAATGGTTTCGGTAATTTCAGCAACCTGAGCTTTTTTTGCTTCTAAAACTTTCTCACTTGGCATTTAACATTTCACCTCCTAATAAAATGTCCGCCTCCAAATAAATGAAGGCCCTTTCCCGCAGACACGAAAAAGAGCCGTTTAGTAATCAAAACTAAAATTGGTCCTCGGCAGGGCTTACTTTTATGCCTGCTGTCTACGGATTTATATCAACGTGAATTATTATATCACACGCCGATCAAGTTGTCAATATATTTTTTTAAAATCAACCTGAAATTTTTGCACTGTTGATTTTGATGCCAGGACCCATAGTAGAACCTACAACAACGCTTCTCAAATACTGACCTTTTGCGGCAGCCGGCTTAGCCTTAATGATAGCGCCCATCAAAGCGTTAAAGTTCTCTGTAAGCTTTTCGGCACCGAAAGATGCTTTACCGATCGGGCAGTGGATAATGTTTGTCTTGTCCAATCTGTACTCGATCTTACCTGATTTAATTTCGTTAACAGCCTTTGTAACGTCCATTGTTACTGTACCTGCCTTCGGTGACGGCATCAAGCCCTTAGGACCTAAAACCTTACCCAAACGGCCTACAACACCCATCATATCCGGAGTTGCAACAACAACGTCAAAGTCGAACCAGTTTTCGTTCTGGATCTTTGAAACCAAATCCATCTCGCCTACAAAGTCTGCACCTGCAGCCTGAGCCTCATCAGCCTTTGCACCCTTGGCAAAAACCAAAACCTTAGCGGTTTTACCTGTTCCGTGCGGAAGGACGATAGCGCCTCTTACCTGCTGATCTGCGTGTCTTGAGTCAACACCCAGCTTAATGTGAATTTCAACTGTTTCGTCGAACTTAGCTTTCGCGGTCTTAACAGCCAAATCCAGAGCCTCTTCAGTATCGTAAAACTTACCGGTTTCGATAAGCTTTGCGCTGTCATTATATTTTTTACCGTGTTTCATTGTTTACCTCCCAATAAGTGGTTAAATCGGAATTTTCCTCCCACAAGAGAGAATTTAATCGACAACTTCTATACCCATGCTGCGGGCAGTACCGGCTATCATACTCATAGCGGACTCAATGCTTGCAGCGTTCAGGTCGGGCATTTTTGTTTCGGCGATTTTCTTAACTTGCTCTCTGGTGATTTTGGCAACCTTGGTTTTGTTAGGTGTGCCGGAAGCACTTTCAATGCCGCAAGCCTTCTTAATAAGAACGGCTGCCGGCGGAGTTTTAGTGATAAAACTGAACGAGTGATCTGCATAAACGGTGATAACAACCGGGATTATGAGACCGGCATCATTCTTGGTTCTTTCATTAAATTCCTTGGTGAACGCCATAATGTTGACGCCGTGCTGACCGAGAGCAGGACCTACCGGCGGAGCCGGAGTAGCCTTACCTGCGGGGATTTGAAGTTTAATGTAACCTGTGATTTTCTGAGCCATTTGTTTGCACCTCCATTATTCGTGGTAGCGGCGAAAAAACGCCTTTCGGAGCGGTCATATTCCGTTCCTCCCACCGTGGCACCGTAAGCCTGTGCCGAGCTCCCGCGTTATAAGCGGATAAGTTAATAAGCATTTCTGCGTATTAAGCGTTTAGTCATCGAGCGCTATCTGGTCAAGCTCGAATTCAACCGGAGTTTCCCTGCCGAACATTGAAAGCGCCACGCAGACGTTATTGTTCGCAGTGTCAACCGATTTAACGGTTCCGGAATAGCCCTCAAGCGGGCCGCTGATAATCTTAACGTTATCTCCCTCGCGGTAGCCTACCTCAACGCTGTGCTTTTCAACGCCTAATGCAACTACCTCTTCATCCGTCAGCGGAACAGGCTTTGAAGCCGGCCCCACAAAACCGGTGCAGCCGCGAATGTTTCTTACAACATACCAGCTGTCGTCGGTCACTATCATCTTAATGAGTACATAACCGGGGAATATTTTACGTTCGACCTCGCGTTTTTTATCTTCCTTAATTTCGGTTACGGTTTCGGTAGGTATTTTAATATCCTGAATTAAATCCTGCATACCGCGGCTTTCAACCATTGTTGCCAGGTCGCTTGCAACCTTATTTTCATAACCGGAATAGGTATGAACCACATACCATCTTGCTTCTTGTGTATCAGCCATAAACTACCTCCGGCGGCTTACACGCCCAATATCAGTTTTAAAAGCTGACCGAGACCGTAATCCACCAACCATATAAACGCGCCGACTATAACGCACATTATAAGCACGATAACCGTGTTTTTAACCACGTCACGCGGGCCGGGCCATACGATTTTCTTAACCTCGCTCTTATAATCGCGGAAGAAACGTATAACGCGTTTTACTATGGTGAGTTTTTCGCCCTTTGATTCTGCAACCTCAATATAATCATCTATAAAGAGATAAGCCGCAGCAAGCGCTGTAAATACCAAAAGGGCAATTGCAGTAATAAGCACAAAGCTTGAGTAGGTAACGCCGGTAACATCCGGTAACGGGCGCTTATCAACAAACTTATAAGGATTGCTTAAAGCGATAACCAGCATATAAATTGTGCTTACCAAGCCCACTGCTGGGGCAAAGTAGCGAAGCTTTTTGGATTTAAAGGAAAAAATGCTCAAAATAAAGGCAATAGCGGTCAGTAGCAGGCAAAACAGAATATCGGACGATTTAGCCATTGTGTATTCCGTTCCGCCGGCAGTAACCTTACTGCCGAAAGCAAGAACCGCACCTACTACCGAAGCATTGTTTCCGCCGCTTGTAATATTTGCAAACGGCATAAAGAACAGAACGAGCGAAGCAAGACCGAAAACCGACGCCGCAAAGCGGCAAATTTTGTTTATTACTTTCATTCGTCCACCCTCCTACTTCGTTTCCTTGTGTAAGGTGTGCTTCTTGCAGAACCTGCAATACTTGTTCATTTCAAGCCTATCAGGATCGTTTTTCTTGTTTTTCATTGTGTTGTAATTGCGCTGCTTGCATTCAGTGCATGCAAGTGTGATTTTAACTCTCATAACGGCACCTCCCGCTTTACGGAAATATTTTTTGCTTTTACTAATTCAAGCCGATTTTTCGGCAACGTAAAAGTAAACGCCTCCCTCGGTTTTGCCCCTACCTTTGCGCCCGCACGCAGTAAAAAAGCGCACGAAAAGCACACGCACAACGGCGCAGGACACTTCAACCGGTTCCTTTGCAAAAAAAAAGAACCTTTCAGAGGTAATCAAATTATAACACACCGTATATAAAAGGTCAAGCATTTTTTGCATTAAAATTCTTGCACTTTTTAAAAGGTATGATATAATGTGTATGTTAATATATTTAATTGGGAGCGAATGTGTATGTATCCTCTGTTATTACAGCCGCCTGTAAAGGATTATTTGTGGGGCGGTACACGGCTTAAAACCGAGTATCATTTTAAAACGGACAAGGAAAAGGCTGCCGAGGCGTGGGTGCTTTCCTGCCATAAGGACGGGGCTGACGCGGTTACAAACGGCGAGCTTGCCGGCAAGACCCTGCCCGAGGTTATTGAGCTTTGGGGCGATATGGCTCTCGGCAAAAACGCGGCGGCGTTTCCGTTTTTTCCGTTGCTTATAAAGCTTATAGACGCAAAGGACAGACTTTCAGTTCAGGTTCACCCGGACGACGGTTACGCGCTTAAAAACGAGGGCGAATTCGGCAAAACCGAAATGTGGTACGTGGTTGACTGCGACGAGGATGCAGAGCTTATTTACGGCTTTAACAAAGAGGTTTCGCGTGAAGAATTTGAGCGCAGAATAAAGGATAACACCCTGCCCGAAATTTGCAATTACGTGCCGGTTCACAAGGGTGACGTTTTCTTTATCGCCGCGGGAACGCTGCACGCAATAGGCGCGGGAATACTTATAGCTGAGGTTCAGCAAAATTCGAATACTACATACCGCGTTTCCGATTACGGCAGATTGGGGGCTGACGGCAAGCCGCGCCCGCTGCATATAGAAAAAGCTCTTGACGTTACAAAACGCGAAAGACCGACTATACCCTACGGCTCGGTAGGAAAGCGTGAAAAAACCGAATACGGCAGCAGAAGAGAGCTTGCAAGCTGTAAGCTTTTCACAACCGAGCTTTTGGAACTGGACGGCAATTTTACTATGCGCCGTGACGACAGCTTTGTATCGCTTTTGGTGCTTGACGGCGAAATAGGCGTTTCGTGGAACGGCGGCGAGCTTGTGGCTGCTAAGGGCGGCAGCGTTTTTGTTCCCGCAGGGCTTGATGTAAAGGTTACGGGAAATGCCGAGATACTTTTAAGCAGAGTTTAAGGTTTGAAAAAAAATCGGGGAAATCTTTTTGAGATTTCCCCGATTTTTCATATATATATTATTTCCGCGCCGAGCAGCTCCGCCTCGTATTCGGAGTGGGTAACCGCTATAAGCGTTCTGCCGTTTAAGTCTTGCAATATATGCTTTGCGGCGTTTTCGATGTTTTCCTTATCAAGCCCCGCAAACGGCTCGTCCAGTACAAGGCAATCATATTCGGCTGAAAGCGCGCGGGCTATTGCCACGCGCCGCCGCATACCGCCCGATAGCTCGGACGGATATTTTTCGGCAGCTTCCCCTACTCCCAACGCCGAAAGATTATAAAGCGCGGTCTTTTCATCGGCGCCCATCAGCGTTATATTGCCGAGCGCGGTTTTAAAGGGCAGCAGTCTGTCCTCCTGAAAAACGGCGGACATTCGCGCGCCGCCCGTTTCAATACTGCCGAAATCGGTTTTTTCAAGCCCCAATATCAGCCGCAAAAGGGTGGTTTTTCCCCGCCCGCTTTCTGCGAAAATACAAATTCGCCCACCGTTCGGAATTTCAAGCGAAAAATTTTCAAAAATACTTTTATCGGCATAGGAAAAGGAAAGGTTATTTATTTTTATCATTCAAATACCTCCCCGCCAGCCGCTTTATTATAAGCTCAATAAGCAGCGATAGCACCGCCATAACCGCCGTGAGCGCGAAAACGCGCGGCGTTTCAAGGTACAGCTTTGCGTCCTGTAACAGCCTGCCGATGGAATTTATCGGTCGGCAGATAACCTCCGCCGCAACGCCCGATTTCCATGCAAAGCCCAGCGCGTTTACCGCCGCCGCCGCAAAAGAGGGTAATATGAGCGGCAGCTTTATTTTAAAAAGTATTTTTATGGGCGACAGCCCGAAGACCTTGCCCAACTCTATATAGCCATTATCGAGGTTTAGTATTCCGTTTTCTACATTTGACCATATCATAGGCAGCACCATTAAAAACGAAATAAACACCGATAAATAGGCGCTTTTAATCCACACAAGCGCCAGTATTATAAACGAAGCCACGGGAACTGCGCGTATAAGGTGTAAGACAGGCGCGAAAATATCCCTGAAAACGCGAAACCGCACCGATAATACCGCGCAAAAAGCGCCGACAATAAGCCCCGATAAATACCCCGCCGTAATTCTGAGCATTGTAAGCAAAACCGCGCGCCAAAATTCGGCTGTTTTTCCGAGCTCCGCCAATGTTAAAAAAACCGCGCGCGGGTAAGGAATAAGCAATTCTTTGCCCACGGCGGCAGCGGCAAGCTGCCATACCGCAAGCCATAAAAGCGCCACGGCAGCCCGCCTTAAAATATTTTTCAATTTACTTTGCTTCATAGTAGAAAGCGTCATCCGGCAATGCTCCGCCCACGCTCTTGGGGTTAGCGTCAAAGAGGAACTTCAAATATGCCGAAAGGTCGGTTTTAAGCTCTTTTCCGTCTTCAAATACTATATTGCAGTAGGGCAGAGCCTTTTTGGCT
This sequence comes from uncultured Oscillospiraceae bacterium, assembly GCA_900547305.1. Classification (GTDB taxonomy): domain Bacteria; phylum Bacillota; class Clostridia; order Oscillospirales; family Acutalibacteraceae; genus UBA737. Next base: position 5,790 of record URGH01000010.1, read on the forward strand.
ATTGCGGCAGCTGCAACTATACCGTATTTCTCGCAAAGTGTGGCGGCGGTATCAGGGTCGGAATTGACCGCTTTAACCGATTCCTCGTATTCCTCCATAAATATTTTAACCGCGTCGGGGTTCTGCTCGGCGTATTCCTTGCGAACAACTATGCAGCCCATAACAAGCTTTGTATCGCTTACCTTATCCCACTCTTTGTTCATATCAAGCGCGATAGTTGCACCCTGCGCCTTAACGGTAATGGTTGTGGCGACAGGCTGGGGAGCAACCGCAATTATTTTTTCATTCTGCGCAAACGCGGTAACAAGCTCGGTCGGCTGCGAAACAAAGTTAAGAGTAACGTCTGTGCCTACCTTTAAGCCGTTCTTTTCAAATATATAATTTATAATGTATTCGGGGTTTGCGCCCTGACCCGTAGCATATACGGTTTTGCCCTTTAACGACTTAATGTCGGTTATTTCCTCACCCTTTGTCACAAGGCAAAGAACTCCCAAGGTATTAGCCGCAAGCACCTGTATGCCGCCCTCGGTCTTTTTGTAAAGGTTTGATGCTAGGTTAGTGGCTATTGCGGCAATATCCGCCTCGCCGTTTGTAAGCTTAGCTACAATTTCATCATTGCTGCCGACGGTTGAAACCGTGTAGTTAAGTCTGCCGGTTTTATCTTCGGCTTTTTTCATAAGGGGAGCTATCCCCATGCCGGTAGGTCCGTTAAGCGCAAAAACATTGCAGGCGGTATCAAGCTTTTCGGGGGTGGAGCTTACGGGAGCCGCCGAGCTTTGCGGGGTGCTGCTTTCATTCTTTGTGCCGCAGGCGGCAAATGTAAGCACCATAGCCGCTGCTAACAGCATACTGATAATTTTTTTCATTTTTCGGTCACCTTTATTTTATTATTTTCCCTTATAATATTGCCGCGCTTTTCAAGTGTGTCAAGGCTGCGGTAAAGGCTTGCTCTGCCAAGCCCTAACATTTTCGCAAGCTCGGTCATACTTACGGGAATAACAGCGTATCCGTTATCATCGGCAGAGAGCGTAAGGTATTTAAGCACCGTATTCTCCGCGTCCGAACAGGAAATAACGCTGAGCTTTTTATTAAGAAATCTTATTCTGTCGGACAAAAAGGCTATATAGTTTACCGCTGTAACGGGATGCTTTTCAAAAAGCAAAACCAGCGTTTCCTCGGTTATAAAGCATATTTCCGCGTCCTCCGCCGCCGAAACGGTGCTGACGTATGTATCGGCCGTGCCGAAAACCGCCGCTGCCCCGAAGCACGAGCCTGCGCAAATGCGTTTCATAACCATTTGCTGTGAATTATTCGTAACCGCCGAAACAGACCCCGATTTCACAAAACCGATGGCGCGGCGAAAGCTTTCGGGCGAATAAACAATTTCACCCTTTTTGAATTTCACCGTTTCGGGCAGAGCCGAAATTATTTCGTGCTTTTCATTCTCCCGCAAGCCGTCGAGTAAAAATAAGCCGTCGTATACTGACATTAAGACCTCTTAATTTATTGTCTCATATGAGACAGTTTATTATATTATAACAGAAACCGAAAATATGTCAAGCCCTTTTAATCAAGCACAACAGATTTCTTTTTGCCGTTTTTCTTGCGCGGGTATTCGCGAATTCTTACAACATAATCAAGGTTTACCGCTTGTAAGCCCTGCTTATCTTCAACCGTGAGTCCCGTATCGTTTACATCCTTAATAACCCCTTGTATATTGCCGAAATTATCGGCTACGGTATAAATAATACATTCCTTCCCCATAAACTGTTTTGCAAGCTCTTTCATAGTGTGTATGTCCTTTCTCTTCTTTTTTATATTATGATGAGTTACCGCGATTTTTTGCTTTCTTCTTTCAAGCAAAAGAAAAATAAGTATGATTATAAACGGTAAAAAATAACTGTGGTTTTCCAAAATTACCGCCCTCCAAGCAGATTTGAAAGCTCTGCCAGCTCTGCAAGCGTTAATTGCTCCGAGCGCGCCGTTTCGGATATTCCGAGCGTATTAAGCGCTTTTTTTATGCGCTCTTTTTCAATGTCGGCAGTGTTTGAAACGGTATTTACAAGCGTTTTGCGGCGCTGCGCAAAGCAGCATTTTACAAGGCGGAAAAATGCTTTTTCGTCATTTACCTTAACCGGCGGTTTTTCGAGTATTTTAAGCTTTATAACGGCGGAATCAACCTTCGGCGGCGGCATAAAGCTATCCTTATCCACCGTAAAAAGAATTTCGGGCTTTGAGTAGTAGCTTACCGCCACACTTACCGCGCCCGCCTCTCTTGTTCCCACATCGGCGCAAAGCCTTTCAGCCGCCTCCTTTTGCACCATTACTGTAACGGAGTCTATGGGTAATTTGCTTTCAAGTAGAGTCATAATCACGGGGGACGTAATGTAATACGGCAAATTTGCGCACACCGCTACCCTTTCGCAATCAGCAAAACGCTCTTTAATAAGCGCTTTCAAATCAAGCTTTAAGGCGTCGCCGTAAATAATTTCAACGTTTTTACAGTCGGCAAGGGTTTCGGGCAGTACCTTTTTAAGCCGCTCGTCAAGCTCTATTGCCACAACCCGCTGGGCTACCCTTGAAAGCTCCGCAGTCAGCACGCCGAAACCGGGACCTATTTCCAGCACGCCGGTATTTTCATCGCAGGCGGCGTTTGCCATGGAGGGGCATACATCGGGGTTTATTAAAAAATTCTGCCCGAGCGATTTTTTAAAGGTAAAGCCGTTCTTTGCAAGCAGCGAACGGACGGTATTTATATCGGATAAATTCATAGCAAAACTCCTAACAAACCGATTATATCGCAGAAAAATATTATTTGCAATAAATTTTTGTTGAGAAACGGAAAGATATATTGTATAATGATGTCATAAACTAAGTTTGTAGGTGAATTTCAATTGGATAACAGGTATTATGAAAAGGTAATTGAAGAAATGCAGCCCTTTCTTGATGAGCAGGGCTTTAAGGCGCAGGAAAACGGCAATTATAAAAACGATAAGCGCGAAATTAAAATAGCTTATGATGAGGAAAGACAAATGTATGTGCTTTCCGCTGCGGATATAGGCGAAGAAGGCGACGGCGAGTTAAAGGAAATTGACGCATGGCTTTTTGACGACAGTCAGAACGCAAAGGACGCGGCGTCGGTCGGCGTGGATTTTACCGCCACTCTCCGCAAGAATATGGGTATACGACTAAAGCGCACGGCAGACGGCAGCAACGTGGAATTACCGTCCTTTTCAAAGGGCGGCAGCGTTACGGTTACGGGCTTTGCCAAAAAGATGCTCGATTTCTTCCCCACGCTTAAGGATGAATATAAAAATCACATAGCGGTAAACGGCAACTTTTTATACCTAAACTTTTTCGGCGAGTATTTGGTGCCTAATATTAAGCAGGTAATGGCGGCGGGCAACAAAAAGCAGATTAAAAAGCTTTACGATATTTTAGAGGATATGTATGTAAAGGGCGACCGCGATACCGTAAACGCCGTTGTGGCGGTGCTTTGTGCCGCGGCGTATAACGATGAAAAGGTGAATGCCGCTATTAAAGAAATGCTGGCTGATGATAAGCATTTCCTTTCATCTTTTGAAAGCTTTATGCCTATGCTTGCGAAAAACAAAAAGCTTACGGCTGCGCTTATAAAATAAAAACAAATCAGGGGGTAATTTTATGGAGTATGTAATTATAGGTATTATTGTGCTGATGCTTATTCTTCTCTTTGCAAACGTAAGAGTAGTGCCGCAGGCAACCGAGTATGTAATTGAATTTTTGGGTAAATACAAGGTAACATGGGGCGCGGGTCTGCACGTTAAAGTGCCGTTTATAGAGACTATCGCCAAAAAGATAACCCTAAAGGAGCAGGTGCTGGATTCTCCCCCGCAGCCGGTTATTACTAAGGATAACGTTACAATGCAGATAGACACGGTGGTTTATTTCAGAATTTATGACGCAAAGCTGTATACCTATGGTGTTGTAAGCCCCTTAAACGCTTTGCAGAACCTTACCGCCACCACTCTGCGTAACCTTGTGGGCGAGTTGGAGCTTGACGGCACGCTCACCTCAAGAGATACAATAAATGCCAAAATGACCGCGATACTTGACGAAGCTACCGACAAATGGGGCATGAAAGTAAACCGCGTGGAGCTTAAAAACATTATTCCGCCCGCCGAAATACAGAACGCCATGGAAAAGCAGATGAAAGCCGAGCGCGAACGCCGCGAAACGCTTTTACAAGCTGAGGGTCACAAGGCAGCTGCCATTACCCGCGCCGAGGGCGATAAGCAGGCTATGATACTGGCGGCAGAAGGCGAGCGCGACGCACGAATTGCAAGAGCTGAGGGTGAGGCAAAGGCTATTTACCTTAATAAAAAGGCTGAGGCTGACGGTATTCGCGCCATAAAAGAGGCTGCGGCAGACGCGGCTGTGCTTGAAATAAAGCGGCTTGAAACCCTTGCCGAAATTTCAAACGGCACGGCGGCGAAGCTTATAATTCCGACAGACGCCGTGAATATGGTAACAAAAAATACGGTATTTACAGAAACCACAGGCATAGGCGATGTAACGCACGAAGCGCCGAAGCCCATAGCGCCGCCTAAAAAGGACGAGTGCTGCGACGATTAATTAAAGCCGCGAAAAAATATTCTTTACTTTTTAAATATTATATGATATAATATTCTCACCGTCTACTGAGCTTTGGGCGTCCGCCCCTTTTCGGGGAGTCACTTTTGACCCTTTGCCCGGTTTGCGGATATGTGTTAAAGGAGTGAAAAAAATGACCAAAGAATTAAAGCAGCAAATTATGCAGGAATATGCCGTTCATGAGGGCGACACCGGTTCTCCGGAGGTACAGATTGCTCTGCTTACCACCAGAATCAACGAGCTTAACGCTCACTTAAAGGTTCACCCGAAAGACCGTCATTCTTATCGCGGTCTTCTTAAAATGGTAGGTCACAGAAGAAACCTGTTGGCTTATTTGCAGAAGAACGATATTGAAAGATACCGCTCTATAATCAAAAAGCTCGGCATCCGTAAGTAATGCGTACATTAAAGGCAGACCGATAAAAACTTCGGTCTGCCTTATTGTAAATATTTAAGGAGATTTTCGTGCTTTAGCGGTAAATCGGGCGGCTGAGCCTTATCGGACGTCGGATTTATTGCTAACCGAAGGTCTCCCGAAAAAAGAAAAGGAGAATTTAAAAGTATGTTTGAAAACTACAAGGTTTACGAAACCACACTTGCAGGCAGACCCTTAAAGCTTGAAACCGGCATGATGGCTCAGCTTGCAAACGCCGCGGTTATGGCAACCTACGGCGAAACAAAGGTGCTTTGCACCGTTACGGCTTCCGCAAAGCCGCGCGAGGGGGTAGATTTCTTCCCGCTTTCGGTTGATTACGAGGAGAAAATGTACTCGGTAGGCAGATTGCCCGGCTCGTTCACACGGCGCGAGGGTAGAGCCACCGAAAAGGCTATACTTGCCTCCCGCTGCATTGACAGACCCATTCGTCCGCTTTTCCCGAAGGATATGCGCAACGATTGCTCGGTAGTGGCAACCGTTATGTCGGTTGACCCCGATTGCTCGCCCGAGGTTGCGGCGGCAATAGGCGTTTCCGCCGCTATCGCTATTTCGGATATTCCGTGGGCAGGCCCTATTTCCAGCGTAAACGTAGGCTTGGTTGACGGCGAAATAGTTATTAACCCCACCCTTGAGCAGCGCGCAAAATCCGACCTTAACCTCACCGTTTCTTCAACCGAAGACTTGGTTGCAATGATTGAGGCGGGCGCTAACGAAATTTCGGACGAGCTTATGTTTGACTGCATTATGGCAGGTCACGGGGCTAATAAAGAGGTTGTTAAGTTTATAAACGGCATTGTAGCCGAAATAGGCAAGCCTAAGTTTGAGTTTGAGTCAAACGACCCAGACCCCGAAATATTTAAGGAAATTGAAGATTTCTGCATTGAGGATGTAAAGAAAGCGCTTGATACCGACGATAAAACGGTACGCGACGCGGCTTTACTGCCCATATATAACGCCGTTCACGAAAAGTTCGATGAGAAATTTGAGGGAAGTGAAAGCAAAATAGAGGAAATTATGTACCTTGTTCAGAAGCACGTTGTAAGAGACTGGCTAAAGAACGAGAAAAAGCGTGTTGACGGCAGAGGTATTGACGAAATTCGTCCCTTAAACGCGCAGATAGATCTGCTCCCCCGCGTTCACGGCTCGGGTATGTTCACCCGCGGTCAGACCCAGGTGCTTTCAGTTGCCACCTTAGCACCGATAAGCGAGGCTCAAAAGCTTGACGGGCTTGACGAGGAAATATCTAAAAGATATATTCACCACTATAATTTCCCCTCATACTCGGTAGGCGAAACAAAGCCGTCCCGTGGTCCGGGCAGACGTGAAATAGGTCACGGTGCGCTGGCTGAAAAGGCGCTTGTTCCGGTTATTCCGAGCGTTGAGGAGTTCCCCTACGCTATACGCGTGGTGTCCGAAGTTCTTTCCTCCAACGGCTCTACCTCGCAGGGCTCAATTTGCGGCTCTACCCTGGCGCTTATGGCTGCCGGCGTTCCGATAAAGGCACCCGTTGCAGGCATTTCCTGCGGACTTATAACAGGCGATAAGGGCGTATACGGCGACTTTATGACCATGGTTGATATTCAGGGTCTTGAAGATTTCTACGGCGATATGGACTTTAAGGTTGCGGGCACCCACAAGGGTATAACCGCTATTCAAATGGACTTAAAGGTTCACGGTCTTACCCCTGAAATTATTAAAGAGGCTTTTGCTAAGACCCACAAGGCGCGCGATTATATACTTGACGAGGTAATGCTCAAGTGTATACCGGAACCCCGAGCCGAGCTTTCAAAGTATGCTCCGAAAATGCTTACAACCACCATAAGCCCCGATAAAATAGGCGACGTTATAGGTAAGCAGGGCAAGGTTATACAGTCTATTCAGGAGCAGTGCGACTGCACCATTACCATTGAAGAGGACGGCCACGTTTACGTTTCGGGACTTGACATTGAAAAGGCTAAGCAGGCAATTTCAATTGTTGAGCTTATTGCCAATGACCCCGAGGTGGGCGCTATTTACAGCGGCAAGGTAACCCGCCTTATGACCTTCGGCGCGTTTGTTGAAATAGCCCCCGGCAAAGAGGGACTTGTTCACATTTCAAAGCTTGATACCAAGCGTGTTGAAAAGGTTGAGGATGTTGTGGCCGTAGGCGACCAGGTAATAGTTAAGGTTACCGAAATTGATGACCAGGGCAGAATAAACCTCTCCCGCAGAGACGCGCTGGTAGAAGTAAACGGCGCAACGGTTGACCCCGACGCGGACGACGTACCGCAGCCCCGCCCCGCCAGACGTGACGGCGGGCACGGCAGAGACCGCCGCAATTTCAGAAACCGCGACTGATAAACTTTAAAATACAAATAGGCTCCCTTCTATTTCGGCAAAGCCGAAAAGAAGGGAGCCTTTTATTTATCCGCCGTTTTATTCTTCAATGGCGGCTTTTTTGCTGTTTGCGGCAATTATTCTTGAATAATCCGCAAATTTCTTTTCGCGGCTATAGGTGTAAAGTCCGTTTACCTCCTGCTCCACATCATAAAGCTGGGTATAGCAAAAGCCCATAATATTCGGCGCGTCCGTCAGTGCGGATACAAGCCCCTCATACCGTGTGAAAAATTCCTCCTCGGTCTCGGGCGCGTCGCCGTAGCCCCATGAATTCTCAGCAGAACCCTCGCGTTTTTCCTCGGGAATCCATTTAATTCCGCCGAATTCGCTCAAAAAAAGCGGTAAATCCTGGATATAAACCTGTTTATCCCCGAAGTGCAGGTTAAAACTGTCTTCCGCACCGTTGTACCCGAAATACGATTTTTTAAAGCTCTCGGGATTCTGATCATAATCATGCTGATCATAAATATCGGTTATTACATGGTAAAAGCCGGACACATCTATAACAGGGCGCGTAGGGTCAAGGCGCTTTGTTTCTTCATAAACTGCCTTAATCACCCGGAATGCGCTCTTGGTCGTCTGATTCCAGGTTTCGTTAAAGGGACACCATCCTATTATTGCGGGGTGGTTAAAATCGCGTTCAACTGTTTCGCACCATTCGGGCAAAAAGTTTAAAAGAGAGCTTTCCCTGTCAATATCAAGTCCCCAGTTCGCATGTTCGCCCCAAACAAGGTAACCCGCTTTATCGCAATGATAAAGGAAACGCGGCTCAAACATTTTTTCGTGCAGCCGCGCACCGTTAAAGCCCAGCTGCATAGATAATTCTATATCGCGCTTTAAAGCTGCGTCACTCGGCGCGGTGTAAATACCGTCGGGATAAAATCCCTGGTCGAGAACGGTGCGCTGAAACACGCTTTTACCGTTAATGAGCACCTTAAAGCCCTCAATGCGCACATCCCTCAGACCTGCGTAGCTGAATAAAATATCTGTGCCGTTTTCTGTTTCATATGTAAATTTCAGGTCGTAAAGCCTGCCGTTGCCTACCTCCCACAAATGCTTTTCATCAAGCGGCAGGTGCAGCCTCGCATATCCGCCGCCGATGCTCTTATGTATATTTCCCACGGCTTTTCCATCGTAAAACGCTTCAACAGTAAGGCTGCCGCCGCGGGTAACGGTAAGCTCAATATCAAACGCGCCATCCTCAATATCGGGGTAATACTTTGCGGTTTTTATGTAACCGTCCGGCACAAACTCAAGCCATACCGTTTGCCATATTCCCGTTGTTCTGGTGTAATCGCACCCGCTTGAATAATAAAGACTTGCCTGCTTTCCTTTCGGCTGGTCGCCGCCCCGCACATTATCCTTTGCGTTAACGGTAATGTCATTTTCTCCGACGCTCAAAAAATCGGTAATATCAAGCGTAAACGAGCTGTAACCCCCGAAATGGTTGCCCGCCGTTTTACCGTTTACATATACCGTGCACTCATAATCCACCGCGCCGTAATGCAGCAAAACTCGGTTTTTAAGCTGCTCGGCTGTAATATTCACCGTGCGCTTGTACCAAACTGCCGGAATAAAATCCTTGTAATTTATACCCGAAAGCTCGCTTTCGGGGCAAAACGGAACGGTTATTTTTTTACTGTATTTATCCTTGTTTTCGGGTTTGAAAAGCCCTCTTTCCGCTCCCGAATTACCAAAATCGAATTCAAAAAGCCACTCGCCGTTGAGGTTTTGCCAGTTATCCCTTTTCATCATCGGCTGCGGATGCTCCGGGCGCGGAACGGTATTTATATTCATACTGTTTTTCCTCCTTGAAATGTTTTATGTTTTATTGTATAATATCATTATTATAAGCCCAATTAAATGGGGATTTTAAGCACAAAATTGAGGATTTTAAGCATATGGAAAAAATATTTCTTCTCCCGCCGTCCGATACATCCGAAAATCTGCCGTTTATGCTTGCATTATCGGGTATAACATATCCCGACCCCGATTACAAGGCATGCCGCAAATGCTCGGATGTATATGTAGTGGAATATGTTACGGCGGGTGCGGGCACTGTTATATGCAACGGAGAAAGCTACCGTATAGAAAAGGGAGACGCATACATTTTGCCTGCGGGCAGCAATCACTGCTATCACTCTGACAGAAAAGACCCTTGGGAAAAGAAATGGATGAATGTTTCGGGCGCGCTTTGCGAAAGGCTGACCGATGCATACGCTATCGTCGGAACGGTACATTTTCCGAAAACCGATATTGAATATCTTTTTGACGAACTCTTTGATTATCTTGAGACGCACGCCTCGGATGATGAAACAAATTATTTTGCCGCTGTTATATTTCACCGAATTGTGCAGCGCTTAGCCGACAGCACCGAAAAAAAGCATATCGGCATTGCCGCAAACATAAAGAACTTTATCGACGGAAATATCTACAGTAAAATAAATGCGGAGCTTGTAGCCGAAAGGTTCGGCTTTTCGGTCTCGCAACTCGGCAGGCTGTTTAAAAAGGAATACGGGGTTACGGTTTATTCCTATATTCTCGGGCAAAAAATCGATATGGCGGAAAGACTGCTGAAAAGCTCTTCCCTATCTTTAAAAGAAATTGCGGACATTCTCGGCTTCACCGACGAGCACTATTTTAACAATATTTTCAAGAAAAAACACGGTATAACACCCGGTAAAGTTCGCAAATAATTACATACCAATATTAAAAAGCCCTCCTCTGAAGAGGAAGGCGTAATGTGGCGATATTCGATACATTCAGTCTCGCTTTGCTTTTTAATCGACAGGCGGTCGGCTTTGCACCGCGTAAACGAAAATAAGCGTAAGCCCAATGTATACCGTAAGCGCAAACGCCGCTAAAATACATACTGCCATACATATAATACGCAGCTTTTTTCTTTGCTTTAAAAAGCGAGAGGAAAGTACTATTCCCAAAACCGCAAAAACTAAAAGCACCGCCGCGACCCAAAGCTCCATATTTTAACCCTCACTTATCCGCCCCGAAAAGAGCGGTATTTTTTTCGATTATTTCGATAATGCGACCCATGTCCCGCAATGAATCAACAAAATATTTCCGTATTCCGTCAATATTACTGAAGTCAAAATTTTGCGGAATACCCGCAAATACATATTTTGTGCCGATGGCAAGACTTAATATACCGCAGCCGAGCGTTACACCGTACAGCTCTCCACCCGTGGCGGTTTCAATATTTTTCATCATTTCACGGAATGATTGAGTTACATATGCGGGTATATCGTATTCGTTTTCCGCACGCACGTCAAAGCGCAGCGAAAACGCGGCAGGGTCTGCAATATCGGGCCCCGGCTGCTTTTCCTCTTTTCTGTTCACCGCAAGACTGACATTTTTCGGGGCGTCGGTTTTACAGCGAAGCACAACGCCCTCAAATACCGTGTCGGTGTGGGTCATCCAGCCGTCCTGTCCTGCTCTTTCCTCATATGTATGCTCTAAAACCGCATTTGCCGCGGAAAAACAAATACCGCCGTATTCCCCGCAATAATAGTTTTCCGTTCTGCATCCCTCAAAGCATTCGTCAACCGGGTGTGACTCTTTAAAAAATTTCTTATCTATTCTCATTTCGGGTATATCTTTTTCTGTTCCGAAGGCTTTTTCAAGCTCCGACAGGAAAAAATCACCCATTTGCTGCAGCATAAGCGCCTTTTTCTTTTTCTGCATACCGCCCGCAAAAAACACGCCGACAGCCACTCCCGCAAAAAGCAGTATGCCGCCTACCGCGAGATTATGCACCGCAAATATTACTATAATACCCGCCAACACCAAAAGAATTGTGAAAAGCGACCAAAGCGCCTCTATAAACTGATAATACCCGAGCTTTTCTGAAAGCTCCGCATCGTTTAGCTTTTCGGGGGACTTTTTATTTTCCATTTTTCTTACCAACTTTCCGCCCAGTTTTCGCCCCAGTCACCCGCAGGGTCATATGGCTGCGATTTCCAGCCTGCTGCGAATTTATTGCCGCCCGAATCATAGGCAAAGCCGTCGTCCTTTACGGTGTAGCCATCGGGCAGGGCGTAGTACTGCACGCCGTCAAAATACCAGATATGCCCGTCCTGCGATACAAAGTCCTTTTTATCAATATCGGCATATTCATTCGCTTTTCCGTCCTTGTAAAACACGCCGCTGTAGCTGCCGTCGGGGCTTTGAGTATCGCTTGGCGTGAAAAACAGCTCAAAGCTGTGCCCGTTTGCACTGATACGCGGGTATGCAAAGCCGTTTAAGAATAAATACGATCCCTTGCCGTCTTCTTTTTCTGCCACCGTGCCGCTGCTTATACCCTGCTTTGAGCAGGCAATGTACGCCATACGCTCCGTATCTATAACAAGCGTTTCGCCCGCGGCATTCTGCCACATTCCGTCAAGCGTTTTAAGCGGAATTTGCACCACTTCCCCGTCGGTCCTGACGAAATGCGCGCCGTTCAGGTTTTCCTCTTCATTTTCGCCGTTTTGCCGTAATGTAAAGCCGCTGTCCGCGCTTATAAAATCATAGTAAAAGTCGTCAAAATCAAGCTGTCTTACATTTTCATCATTTTCCGGGGTTATAAGACTGCCGCTGCCTATTCTGCCGTACCATGTGCGGTAGATATATGTGTTTTGGGCTGTATCAAGCTGCAGCATATTTTTGTCGCCGTCCGACCACACGCCCGTCAACTCATCCGCCGCCATATAATCCGCGCTCTCGGGGCTGTCGTCCTCATTATTTCCGCACGCCGCGAGACCGAGCAAAATGAAAAGGCACACAAATATTGAAGTCGCTTTGATAAATATTTTCATCGGTTCTCTCCTTATTTTTCGGGACCGCCCAAAACAGAGGACAGCTCCTCATTAAATATATATGCCTCCTGCTCGCTGTCCCACAGCCATGTCATAGCCACGGTATCGCCGTCGCTGAGTACAAATGTCATGGAAACGTCGCTGTTTGCGTCGCCGTTCATATCGGCAAAATCCGTGCTTTTATAAGACTCCCACGGGTCGTTTACAGCCATAGGATATTTTACATCCGCAAAAAGAACCTGTTCGGCTTTATCATAATAAAAAGCCGCGTCATCTTTATGCACGCAAATAAGCACTTCCGTTACCTCGCCGCCGCGCGCAATGCTTCCGCTGTCGCGCACAATGCCTGTGGTGCGCCAGTCGCCGCCCGCAATTTCACCGTCGGAAACGGCGTCGTTTTCACCGCACGCCGCAAGAGTCACACAAATCAAAACGGTCAGCAGAATAAACCCATTTTTAAAGCGTTTCATATAATGTCCCCCAAAAACTTATTTCACCCTGATATAGCAATCGTTTTCGCCGCCCCAGTATATTGTGTTTTCGTCCGCAACCCCGAACTGATATTTTACCCCGTCATATTTATCCGAGCTTGCAATGTATATGGCGCCCTCTTCTCCGGAATGTTCAACCTCACCCTCATCGATTAATTGCGGGTCGCCATCGCCGTTCGGGCGTTCATAAAGCCGCCAGTTTCCGCTTTCGTCAATCTCTATAAGGCTGTCGGCATTCGCGTCGCCGTCCAAATACCAGTTCCCGTTCAAAGCGGAAACGCCGTTATCTGTGCCGCTGTCTGAACCGTTATCAGTGCTGCCCGCCTTTTTAAACGTTCCGAAAGAACTGACCGTCAGCGCGCCGTTTTCATCAAAGGAACAGCGGTAGCCTACGCCGTCATGTTCGTTATATGCGTAAACATACGCATAGTCCTCCATATACTGCAAATAACCGCTCGCCGCAATATCATCGCCGTTTTGAATTTCAAAACGTGTTTCTTCTTCGCCGGCATAAATTTCTATTAAATCATATTCTGTATTTTCTTCCGCTTTCCATGTCCCCAAAAAATCACTGTAATCGGTTGAGCCCTCCGACAGCTTCACCATATCGCTCAGAGTTTCGGGAGCCTCTGCGGCGGCGTCATCTCCGCATGCCGAAAGGATAAGACAAAGCATACCCATAAGAAAAACGGTTAATATTTTTTTCATATTGCAGCCTCTTTTCAAAATAAAATCCACTATTATTTTACAGTGGATTTTACTTTTTTACTATTAACCTTTGGTTAACTCTGCAAGTCTTTTCCGCTTGGTTTTGGCGTCGCCCTCAATACCCAGCTTTGAGTAAAGCCGATTTATATACTGCTTTACGCTTCCCTCGGTTAAAAACAGCTTTTCGGCGATTTCGCGGTTACTGAGTCTCCCCGCAATCAGACCTATAAGGGCGTACTCCCGTTCGGTAAGACATTCAAGTGCCGCAGGGCGGGTATTCTGCCCGCAAAGCAAGGCTGTGCGCGCCGATAAATTCTTGCCCAGTCGTATTATTTTCTCAGTAAATTCGGCATATTCGGGCGATATACAATCATTAATAATCGATTCCGTGAAACGGTAATTCTCAACAAACGGCATTACCAAATCATCGGGTACGGCGCCGCAAATTGCTTTGTTAAGCGTTTCCCTCGCATTATCCCGCATGCCCAGCATTTCATACGCAGCCGCCGTTTGTATTTGCAAATGCAGCAGAACCAATCTGTAGTGCATTGCTTCGCATATCGGTATCTGACTCCCCGCGCGCGCAATAACCTCGGCATACGCGCCCTGCGATAAATAAACCTGATTTTCAATCATCATAATCATCGGCTTACCGGGTGCCAAAATATTTACGGTATGTAAATTATGCTCCCTGAAAATTTCCGGAATCTTTTCATTCATCCCGAGCAGAGAATTGTAATAGGCGCATACGGAATTAAAAATATTGACCCAAGCGGAATTGTGGTGCTTTAATAACGTCTCATACCGCTGCTCAAATGTGTATTTAAGAGGAATATCAACATTAAGCCGCAATCTCCATGCCAGAAAATCGCAGCAGAGCGCCATATTTTCCTGACCGCTTACGCGGGTTTCGGCATATGCCTCCTCAAGGGCTATCTGCGCGTCCGTAAAGCGCCCCTGCCCAAACGCCGCCTCAGCCCGCATAATTTTCTCGGCGCCCTTACCGTGGCCGTCGGTAATTTTGTAATAATGCGGCATACATTCGTCCATTTCGGAAAGCCCGGCTTCAAGTCCGCCGGGTTCGCGGTGGAACATCATCAAAACCGACGGCGAACCGAATGTCCAGCCGCCGCTTTTATGAATACTTATAGCGCAACGCGACATGCGGCTGTCCGCGCTGCGGTGCAGCCGACTCATTGCGCTTATATCGTTATACATAAGAAAGCTCATGATCAGATCGCACTCGCCGAGCAGATTACCGCGTTCGCTTTGCGGCATTTCGGGGTGCCCGTTTATTGACGCGAGCAAAAGCTCCCGCATTTGCTGCATTTCGGGTATTTTACGCCAGTTGAACATACTGCGCATAAGCACCAGAATTGCCGCGGGGTGCTCTTTAATTGAGGAAGCGGGACATTCGCCGACCGCCGCCAGCACCTCGTCGGGATTAAGCGATGAAAGCATTATTCCCGCGTCTTTTGTTACAACGCGCAAAAGCGCGTCGCTATTCCCGCTTTTCCTGTAAAATTTCATGGCGTGAATATATTGCCTGCGGCTTTCAAACCATTCGCCGAACCGTTCAAGATATGTCTTCTGTTTTTCCTCCTCAAGCCTTGAAAACGTTCTGTAGGCACATTCGCGCATTACATTGTGAAAACGGTAGGTTATACCGTCTGGCAGGCGTTTGACAAAAGCATTACGCTCGGTAAGCTCCGCAAGTATATCTTCAACGTCCGAAGCATGCGTTACGCAGCGTGCCGTTTCAGCCGTAAATTCATCGGCAAGACCCATGACCGCTAAAAATTCCCGTCGGTCCTCCGTCAGCGGCGTTATCATGGCGGCTGTAAACATTTCATAAATATCGGAGCTTTTCCCCGGCAGTCTGCCGTGTTCCGCAAATGTCTGTAAATTAAGGTATACCGCCGAAAACCAGCCCTCGGTTGAGGAAAGCAGTTCATCGGTTTCCCGCTCGGACAGATAAGCGCCGCAGCGCCCCGCGTAATCTTTAAGCTCAGGGCGCTCCAAACGCAGCTCACCCGTTCCGAGCATGTAAATCCTGCCGCCCAATTGCATTATCCGGGCGTCGGATAAAAACCTGTTGCGCCCCGCAATAATCAGTCGGACATTTGCGGGCGCGCGTTTTGCAAAGGTACAAATGAAATTTGAAACGCGCTTATCGGTCAGCAGGTGAAAATCGTCAATGAAAATACAGCACGGCTTTTCCGATTCAAGCCTATGGCACAGCTCATCCGCAAGCATGCTGCCGCCCGCTTCATCGCACGGGCAGGGGTATTCCCGTAAAAAAGAGAAACCGGCATGAGCAAACGCTTCCTGTATGCTCTTCCAAAACACGGCAATATTATCCGAATATACGCTTATGCGTATAACCGCCGCGGACCGGTTTTTTGCGCACTCACCGAGATAATGGTTGACCGCCGTGGTTTTTCCGTAGCCCATCGGCGCAATGACCGCGGTTAAAGTATGCTCCGAAATCCGACGTAATTTTTCTTTCAGCCGCGCTGATATGTAAACGGTATTTAAGCTTTGTTTTCGTTTCGGCATTGGATTTTCTCCCCTGAAAGCAATAAGTTTATTTGAAGAACCGCTGCGCCCGACGGCAAAATGCCGCAGTATGTAATTTTATTAAAAACGCGGGGCTGCAGCCTTGCGGAATACAGCCCGCGTTTTTTTATTTTGCCGCGTCTGAAGCGGTCTTTTCTATAACAACCGCCTGTGAGTACAGCGCCTTATACGCGGTTTCAACCGCCGCTTTCGGGTAATAGGTCACGTCCTCTTCGCGCATGGGGTCGCAGAAAATATAGCTGTCCGCGTTATAGCCTACAAGCAGCAGGCAGTGCTCGGGGCGGATCCATGTAATTTTCTTGCCCTCAAATTCCCACGAATCCCCCTCAAACGGTTCGGCCATATCAAGAGTGCCCCAAAAAATAACAGGCGTTCCATTTGCAATATATTTCTCGCAAAGCTCTTTAACGGTAAGACCTTTCAATTGCCTTGCGGCAAGCCCTGTGCCTTCAAGTGCTTTATCCAGCGCCGCCTTTATTACGGGAGCATAGCAGCCCTTTCCGCTTTGTGAGCGCGGGTCGCCGCCGAATGATTTTTCCGGGTCAAACGGGCGGGATGTGCAATTGAGATAATTATCTATAAAATCATCAATCGTAACGTTTACGCCCGCGCTTTCAAGCGCCATAACCGCCGAAACGCTTTCACACCCCGTAGGCCATTTATCAAGTTGGTAAATATGCTTTGCCGAAAGCAGCATTTCCTCGGGCGCGGATTCGCTGCCTACCGAAGAGGACGGCGTTTTTGAATTATTTCCGAAACAACCGCCGAGCATAACAAGAGAGGCGACGACCGAAAAAAGCGCGATACGGCACAAAGGCTTTTTGATTTTCATTTAACAGACTCCAATCGCTTTATTGTAATAATTATATCAAGCGACAGCCTTATTTTCAATACCTTTTGTAAACCGATTTATTTAAGCTCGTTTTCTATCATTAGCAAGCGGTTATATTTCGCAACACGGTCGGTACGGCAGGGCGCGCCGGTTTTAATCAGCCCCGCGTTCAGCGCTACGGCAAGGTCGGCTATTGTGGTGTCCTCGGTTTCTCCCGAGCGGTGGGAAATTACCGCGGTATAGCCGTTTTCGCGCGCCAGCTCCACCACGTCAAGCGTTTCGGAAAGCGTTCCTATCTGGTTGAGCTTAACAAGTATTGAATTACCCGCGCCTTCTGCTATTCCCTTTTTAAACCGCCTGACATTTGTAACAAAGAGGTCGTCCCCTACCAGCTGCATACGTCTGCCAAGCCTGTCGGTCAGCTTTTTCCAGCCGTTCCAATCTTCCTCGGCGGCTCCGTCCTCTATCGATATTATCGGGTATTTTTCCACTAAGCTCTCGTAATACTCTATAAGCGCGTCGGCGGTCATTTTAAGATTTCTTTTCGGCAGCAGGTATTTTCCGTCGGAGTACCATTCGCTTGAAGCCACGTCAAGCGTTATTTTTATATCCTCCGTTGTATAGCCAGCCTTTTCTATCGCCTCTATAATAAGCTCTATTGCCGATTCGTCAGAGTCAAGGTCGGGGGCAAAGCCGCCCTCGTCGCCAACGCCGGTCGCCTTTCCGCGGCTTTTTAGTATAGTACCCAACGCATGGTATATTTCGCTGCAGCGGCGCAGACCCTCCGAAAAGCAGCAAATATTAAAGGGTATTATCATAAATTCCTGAATATCTATATTATTCGCCGCATGCGCTCCGCCGTTTAAAATGTTCATCATCGGCCGCGGCATTACCTTTGCGTTAATTCCGCCTATATATCTGTAAAGCGGCATGCCGTAATGCGCCGCCGCCGCTTTAGCCGCCGCTAAGGATACGGCTAAAATCGCGTTCGCGCCGAGTCTGCTTTTATTTTCCGTACCGTCAAGCTCGGTCATTGTTTTATCAATAAGTCTCTGGTCATCCGCGGGCTTGCCAATGAGGGCGGGGCTTATTATTTCGTTTATTGCGGATACCGCTTTTAATACGCCCTTGCCGCCGTAGCGTGAGGAATCGCCGTCCCGCATTTCATGCGCCTCATACGCGCCGGTTGACGCACCCGACGGCGATATTGCAAAGCCGCGGCTGCCGTCCTCTAAAATTACGCTTGCGCCTACTGTCGGGTTGCTCCGTGAGTCCATAAGCTCAAAGCCCCGAACCGATAATATTCTGTTTCCTGTCAAAGTTATCACCTTTTCTGTTAGTATATGTATATATTATTTCTCTTAAATTTCCGTTTATTTATAAAATTGCCTATTTAATTCCTTTAAAAGTTGTGTTATAATAAACTGTGAATATTTATAGATGGGATAAAGCTAATGGAAAACAGTAACATAATATGCGGCAGAAACCCCGTGCTTGAGGCTTTGCGCTCGGGCAGAGAGATAGACCGACTTTTGGTAGCCCACGGCACGGGCGGCGGCTCTGTTACGGCGATAATAGCGAAATGCCGCGCTAAAGGCATACTTATAAAGGAAATAAGCCCGCAAAAGCTGGATTATTACTGCGGCGGCGCCAATCACCAGGGCGTGGCGGTAATGTTTGCCTCGCAGGAGTACGCAACGGTGGACGATATGTTCGCGCTGTCGGAAACGCGCGGCGAAAAGCCGTTTTTAATAATTTGTGATGAAATTGAAGACCCGCACAACCTCGGCGCGATTATAAGAACCGCCGAGGCTACGGGCGTTCACGGGGTAATAATTCCCGAGCGCCGCAGTGCTTCGCTCAATGCCACGGTGGCAAAAGCCGCCTGCGGGGCGCTTGAATATGTGCCAGTGGCAAGGGTTACGAATATCGCGAATACCATTGACGCGCTCAAACAGCGCGGCGTGTGGGTTTTCGGCGCCGATATGAACGGCGACGATTACACAAGGACAGATTTTGATACCCCCTGCGCGCTGGTTATAGGCAACGAGGGCAAGGGAATAGGCGCGCTCACCGCCAAAAAATGCGATGCGATTATAAGCCTGCCCATGCACGGAAAAATAAATTCGCTCAATGCCTCGGTTGCGGCGGGAATACTTATGTATGAGGTAGTGCGCAGCCGCAATGCCGATAAAAAGCCAAGGAAGTGATTTTAATTGAAAATGTATAAGGGAAAGCATAACGACGATCTGTTTTCACTTATTGATAATAAAGATAACTTCGGGGAAAGCGATTCCTTTAATTCATTTCAAAACCACGGTGCTTTGACCCCCGAGGAGGTGCTGGGGCAAAACAGCTTTACGCCCGCAAACGCCCAGCCGACAGGCGCGCTTGAGGCGCTTAAAAAGCGTATGCTTGCGGCGCAGCAGGAGGAGGCAGAAAAGGCGAAACAGGAGCCGGAAAAGACCGCTGAGGTAAAAGCGGCAGCGGAACCGGAAACCCGCCCCGAACCGCCAAAAGCCCCGGAAGTGCCTGAAATAAACACCCCGGTAAACTCGGAGTCGCTTTTTGACTTTGATTATTTTGATAATGTTAAACCCGAAACGGAAAAGCCCGTAATACCCGAAAAGCCCGCCAAACCCCAAAAGCCCGAAAAATCGCTGCTTGAAAAGTGCCGCCCGTTTATTATTGACGATGAGGGGCACGACTCGGCAATGAAAGAAACGCCGACCTACAAGCTTGAAAGTGTGGCGGATATTTTAAACAACCAAAGCGCCAAAACGCTTGACAGGCTTTCGGAAAAATATGAAATTGAATTTGACGATTTAGGGCACAGCAAGCCCGCCGCGCCCGAAAAAGCGCCCGAAACCCCTAAACGCGAGGTATTTGAAGAAAAAATGCCCGCCGCGCGGGATATACAAACCAATGTGCCGCGCATTATATCGGATATTGATTCGGACGGCGGCGAGAGCGCAGTCGAAATGCCCGATATTTCGAGCACGGCGACGATAAAATTTACGCCTGTGACCGACAGCGACTCAACCTCCCGAATCAGCGTGAGCTCGCAAACACGGTCTATTGACCTGACGGGCGAGCTGTCACGCCTGCCCGAGAGCACCGATGACGACGCAGACCCCGAAACCCGCCTTGGGCAAAACGAGTTTGAGGACTACAAGCCCGCCGACGAATTTGAGGATGAAAGCGAAACAAAGCACTTTTTGCGGAAATTATCGCTTATTAAGCGAGGCAGCTTTTTGCGCTGCGTATCAACGGTGCTTTTAACCCTTATAACGGCGTTTGCGGAGCTGCCGTTTATGTCGGCGCTGCTTATTGCGCAGACAAAAGTCAGTATGACGGTATACACCGCCGTGCTTGGTATAATAATACTTATAAACCTTGATATGTTTAAGAGAGTTCCGAAAATTTTCAGCCGCTTTTCAACGCCCGATATTTTCGCGGTTACCGCCTCGCTTTCGGTAATGCTTTATTCGGTTATAGGCATACTGAAAAACGAAATAACGCTTAATATGCTGCTGCTTGCCGCGTTTATACTGTCTGTGCGCTCTGTCGCCGCGTTTTTCCGCGCCGCGCACACGCTTACAGGCTTCAAGCAAATAGCGGGCAACAAGCCGAAACGCGCGGTAAAGCTGATAAACGACCCCGCCGTTACGTTTGCTATGGCGAAAAATTCGATTGAGGGCGATGTTTTAGCAGCTGCCCCCCGCAGAACGGCACATATTGACGATTATATGAAATACACCTCGTTCCGCGTTTATTTCAGCGGCAAGCTGCCTGTTATAACGGTGGTGTCGCTGCTTTTATCGGTAATACTGGGCTTTGCATGCGCAGCATATTTTGACGGTATGCTTTACGGCTTTTACAGCGCCGCCGCAGTACAGTGCATTGCCGCTGTGCCGGTGATTTTCCTTATAGACGATATGCCGCTTTACTCCGCCTCGAAAAAGCTTGCACGCAAGGGCGCCGAAATAGCGGGAAAAATGGGCGCGGAATACCTTGAAAAGGTAAACGCAATAGTTTTAAGCTCTGAAGACCTGTTCCCCTCGGGCACGGTTACGCTGCACAATATGCAGCTTTTATCGGATAACAGCATTGACGATACCATAATGCGCGCAGCGTCCCTTACCGACAGCCTTTCAAGCCCGCTGGCGCCTATATTCAAAAAAATTGCGGGAACGGTGGGCGACTTTGTAATGCCCGATTCCGATACGGTTAAATATGAGGACAAAATGGGTGTTTCCGGCTGGGTAAACAACAAGCTTTTGTTTGTGGGCAACCGCACGCTTATGGAGGCGCACGGAATTGACGTCCCGAGTATTGAAATCGACCGAAAACTTTTGCGTAGAGGGTATTTTCCTGTCTATGTTGCAACCGACGATAAGGCTTGCGCCCTGCTTGCCGTGCAGTACACGGTAAAGCCCGAGCTTGCGCGGGAGTTCAGAAAAATATCCGCCATGGGTATTACAATGCTTATAGACAGCTCAGACCCGAACCTGACGGAAGAAATGATATGCGATTATATGGGGCTTTACGATGATTCGGTAAAGGTTATGAGCACAGCCGGCTGCCATATGTATAAAAACGCAGTAACATACACAGAGCATTGCTCCGCCCCCGCCGCGTATAAGGGCAACCCCGTTGCGCTGGCAGCACTGGTGAGCAGCGCGGTTAAAATAAAAAAATCAAGCCTTTTACTGGCGGTATTTTACGCGCTTAGCTGTGTAGCGGGCGTGGTTATGTTTGCCTACACCTCGTTCAGCGGCTCAGGCTCTGTGCTCGGCAGCGCGACGGTATTACTTTACTGTCTTATAAGCACGGTGGTCTCTGCAATACTTTATCTTACAGGTAAACCGTAATACAGGAGGAAGAAAAATGTCAGAAAAGAAGAAGTTTTACATTACTACGGCAATAGCCTATGCCTCGCGAAAACCGCATATCGGCAACGCTTACGATATAGTGCTGGCGGATATGATAGCGCGCTATAAAAAAATGATGGGCTTTGACGTGTTTTTACAGACCGGCTCTGACGAGCATGGGCAGAAAATTGAAGAATACGCCAAGGCAGAGGGCATAAGCCCGCAGGAGTATGTGGATAAGATCGCCGCGCAGATAAAAGAGGTGTGGAACAGCCTTAACACCGATTACGATAAATTTATACGCACGACCGATAAGGACCACGAAAAGGTAATACAGAAAATTTTCAAAAAGCTTTATGACCAAGGCGATATTTACAAGGGACATTACGAGGGTAAATACTGCGTTCCCTGCGAGTCGTTCTTTACCGCCTCGCAGTTAGTGGACGGCAAGTGCCCCGACTGCGGCAGAGAGGTTATAGACTCAAAAGAAGAGGCATATTTCTTAAAGCTTTCAAAATATCAGGACAGGCTGCTTGAATATTACGAGCAGAACCCCGATTTCATAAAGCCCGAATCCCGCAAAAACGAGATGATAAACAACTTTTTAAAGCCCGGACTTTCCGACCTTTGCATTTCGCGCAGCTCCTTTAAGTGGGGCATACCCGTTCCGTTTGATGAAAAGCACGTTATTTACGTTTGGATAGACGCGCTTTCAAACTATATTACGGGCGTGGGCTACGACCCCGACGGCAGCTCAGAGCAGTTTGAAAAGCTGTGGCCTGCCGACCTGCACGTTATAGGTAAGGATATAGTGCGTTTCCACACAATTTATTGGCCCATAATTTTAATGGCGCTGGGGCTGCCGCTGCCGAAGCAGGTTTTGGGTCACCCGTGGCTGCTTGTGGGTGAGGACAAAATGTCAAAATCCAAGGGCAACACAATTTACGCCGACGATATGACAAAACGCTTCGGAATAGACGCGGTAAGGTATTACCTGCTTTCCGAAATGCCCTTCGCGCAGGACGGCACCATAACCTACGAAAGCTTTATTACAAAATACAATGCGGATTTAGCCAACACCCTCGGCAACCTTGTGAACCGCTCAATTGCAATGACGAATAAATATTTCGGCGGTAAGGTGACAAAAGGCGAAAATATAGAAGGTTGCGATAAAGAGCTGATTGATGCAGCGAATGATACGGTTAAAAAGTATTATGAGCTTATGGATAGTTACCGCAACGCCGATGCGTGCGAGGCGGTTATGAACCTTGCAAAGCGCTGCAATAAATACATTGACGAGACAGCCCCCTGGGCGCTTGCAAAGGACGAGAGCAAAAAGGCATATCTTGAAAATGTGCTTTACAATCTGCTTGAATGTATACGTCTTTTGGGGCTTATGCTTTCGCCTATTATTCCCGATAGCTCAAAATCAATTGCTGAGCAATTAAATAACGGCAGCACCGAGCTTGCTTTCGGCGCTGTTACCGAGTATTCCGTAGGCGCGCCCACTCCGCTTTTCGCCCGCTTAGACACGGAAAAGGTTTTAGCCGAAATAGCGGCGGAAAAGGCAGCGGAGCAGAAAAAAGCCGAAAACGTTGTGACTATGGCGCAAATAGGAATTGAGGACTTTGCCAAAGTAGAGCTGCGCGCGGCAAAAATCACGGCTTGCGAGCCTATTCCCAAGGCTAAAAAGCTTTTAAAGCTGACCCTTGACGACGGCAGCGGCTTATCGCGCACCGTAGCTTCTGGAATTGCTATGTATTATAAGCCCGAGGAGCTTATTGGTCACACGGTAATTGTGGTGGCAAACCTGAAGCCCGCAAAGCTTTGCGGCGTAGAGTCAAACGGGATGATTTTAGCGGCGGATTGCGCCGATAATGACGTAAAGGTACTGTTTATTGATAACGTACCCGCAGGCAGCAAAATAAGATGACGGATTTCCCGAATTATCCATATACAGAACCGCTGATTTTTGACAGCCACGCGCACTATGACGACGCGAAATTCGACGAAATTCGCACAGAGCTTTTAGCCGAACTGCCTGCTCACGGCGTTTGCGGCGTTGTAAACTGCGGGTGCGATACCGAGTCCTCAAAAGCGGCGCTGGCGCTTGCCGAAAAATACCCTTATTTTTACGCCGCGGTGGGCATACACCCCGAAAATATAGGCGGCGGGCAGGTAACGGAAATTGAAGAATTAGCACGCCGCAAAAAATGCGTGGCGATAGGCGAAATAGGGCTTGATTATTACTGGGTGGATGATAACAAAGAGCAGCAAAAGGCGCTTTTTGAAAAGCAGCTTGTTTTGGCGAACAGGTTAAATTTGCCCGTAATAGTGCATGACCGCGAAGCCCACGCAGATACGCTGGAGCTTTTAAAAAAGCACCGCTCCAAGGGTGTGGTGCATAGCTTTTCGGGCAGCGCGGAAATGGCAAAGGAAATTTTGAATTTGGGTATGTATATAGGCATAGGCGGCGTTTTAACCTTTAAAAACGCCAAAAAGCTGCCCGAGATTGCAGCCGCTCTGCCGAGCGACAGATTTCTGCTTGAAACCGACGCGCCCTATTTAGCGCCCGTGCCCTACCGCTCAAAAATAAATAATTCGGCACTGATTTTACTTGTCGCCGAAAAATTAGCGGAGCTTCGAAACACCGATTGCGAAAGCATTTTGCAAAGTTCTTTTGAAAACGCCGAAAAATTATTCGGAATATAAGTATAATTTTCACCCCGCCGGCAAATAATAAAGGCTGAAAGCGGGGTGATTTTTGTGGAAAACAATCAGAACAAGAATAACCAGAACAACAACCAGAATAAGAACAACCAGAACAAGGAACAGAACAAAAACAATCAGAATAATCAGAACAAAAAAAACGACAACAACAACGATTACTGATAAAAAAAGCACGGCAGACGGATATGTTTATTCGCCTGCCGTGCTTTTTTGAGGGGTATTTTTTAGCTTGTAACAACCCCTCCGTCAAAACTTCGTTTTGCCACCGTCTCGGCTGTCGCCTCGGTCGGTGCTTCTGCTTTGCAGAGGTGTCCACAGGACACCCGCACCCTTACACAGGGGAGGCATTTAGGCTCCCTTCTTTTGCGATAGCAAACAGAGGGGAGCTGTCAACGAAGTTGACTGAGGGGTATTTTCTAATGTCTAGCGTCTAATATCTAACGTCTAAATTGGCTGAGAGGGATTTAACCTTTAGACCCTTTCGGAAACGGCAAATTTTCAGGCAGACCCAAAATATAATCTGCCGACACATTATAATAAATACATAACGCCTTTTTTATATGCGCGGATATTTCGCTTTCCCCGCGTTCCTACCGCTGATACTGCGTTGTGTGCTCATTGAGCAATTCTGTAATTTGCGCTTGGGTTTTATCGTTATCCTCGCTTAAATCGCGTATTCTTTGATATTTATATTTCACCTCAAAACCATTCTGTCAAAAACATAAAAAGCAAGCTTCGCGGAATTTGGAAGGCTTGAACAGCCCGAAACCCGCCCGCCTTATGCTCGCTTATATAATTTTACGGCAAAAACCGCTCCCTTTTACATTCAATCATAACGATTTTTTGCGGCGGAATCGGTATTTCGCCCGAAAAGTCAATCTCGGTTTCGGTAAGACCCTCGGTACCGTCTAACACTCGGTATTTTTCAAAGCTCCATCCGTCCGAAAGCCGTAAATTAAGGTTAATTGTTTCGGGTTTTATGTTAACCGTTAAAATCTTCCCTATCCTGCCGTCGGCTGCCGCCAAAATCGGTAGTATCCCATCGGAAATTATTTCCGCCTGATTTTCCAGCCTATAAAGCTCGCCGAAGGAATGAATTGCAAAATATGCGGGAAAAATATCCGACCTTATCGGGTCAAATAATCCCTGATATAAGCCGTCAACCTGACCGTCGTAATACATCAGCATATCCAGCGGCTTATCATGCAGGCTTAATATCATTTCGGATATATAGCAGGCGTCCGCTTCGGTTCCGCGCCGCTCTGTACCGGGGTTCCACTCATTTAAAATACTTTCTGTGCCATATAATCCGTATTTATCCAGTTCCCGCCGCACATAGTCGCAGTAATATCGGTTATTTTCGCTGTCTGCATAGCTGTGCCATGAGAAAAAATCCAACGGAGATAAATGCTCGGGCGAGGTTATGAATTTCAAAAATTCCTGAAAGAATGTAATAAAATATTCCGTTCTGTCTGATGAATTGGCTTTTTTCTCAAACACGTCGTTAAGCGCGTAAAATCCGCACGAAGCATACCCGCCTATCTTTATATACGGAAACCTTTCTTTAAGATAATTTGAGGCGGTTTCATAAAGAGCAAAATATTGTTCCATTGTGCCTTTCCACATGGGATTATCTTCGATTAAAGGTTCATTGTCGGGCTCGTTCCATATTTCCCAGTATTTAATGTTATAGCGGTAGCCGTTCGCCCAGCCGTGATTGTAATGCTTAATTATGCCCTCGCAAATTTGCGCCCATTTCAGGTTATTCTTAGGCGGGAAAATATGATACGCCTTTATAAAATGCTCGTTTTCAATTGTGGCTCCTAATCGGAAAAACGGCTCTGTGCCGCACCTTACAAGCTCGGCTATTAACCAATCGGTAAAAGCGAAATCGTAGGAATCGGGATCAAACGGGTCGGCGCTCATATCTCTGAATATATTTTCAATATCCACAAAAGTAAAACCGCCGAATCTCCCGCCCGTATCGTGCAAACGTGAATACGGTACGCCAGCCTCGGTCAAAAAGTGAAAGAGTTTATTTGATACGCCTATAATCGGCGCATTATTAACGGCATGAAACGGCTTGATTTTTCCTTCCGTGTTTTCAAAATCAATAAATATGCTCATAGGCTTTTCTCCTCAAAAAGTGAAACGTTTAATATGATTTCCAATTATATTTATAAAATCATAGAGAATACCGTTAGTATTTCAAATTTTATCACATATTTTTTTCTTTGTAAAGCACTTTTTTCATCATCTCGCCATTAATCGGTTCACTTATTTGCTTTAATTTCGGCTTGCGAAATGATTATTCCGACATTGCAGAACGCATTCCCGAACCGCAGAAACAAATTAAACTTATTTATATTGAAAAAAAGAGCTGATGCGCTATAATATAAAAGTTGTATCAGCTCTTTTCGTATTTTCGGAAAAGCTGTATATATTACAATAATCAAATACTTATAAAATAAGGAGATATGGGAATAAATGAAATTAGGAATGGTAATTGCCGAACCGCGTTTCATATGTCCGTATAATTCCTTAAAATCTCATAAAACCCGATAGTACCGCGGGTTTGAAAAAAATCACTTTAATATATCTTTATACTTCTCTATGCAAATCCACACCAAAATGGTGTAGTAAATGGTGAAGTAAGGTTTATGGTAAAAACGAAAAAAGAGCCTATGCAATAACAATCCCCCACATTTTTAATGCGGGGGATTGTTATTATTCAACCTCAATTTGGAATGCATCAGTAATTCCGTAAATATCAAGCAACTGTTTAGCGTAAACTCTGGTCCTGTCTGAGCTTAAACAGCTTTCAACGAATACACCGGAATTTTTAATTTCGATTGGGTCAACAAGTTTATCCTTGGATACGGAAATAATTGGATCTTTTTCGGGATAGTTCTTTTTTGAAGTTGATTTATGTATAGAATTATTCTTGGCAATTTCCGACATCAAATTATTATCATAATCAAAAGCAAGCTCGCAAATCGTGGTGAAAAAGTTCTTCCACGATGCAACAGAAATAACTTTGCTCTCAAAAAGAATTTGTCTGACATTAGTTCCGGACATTGGCGTTGAAATATCAGATAATGAATATAATCCTGCGGAAAACTCTTCCGAAACGGTTTTAGTTTGGTAAGGACGAGTCCTCTTGAGCGGTGATGTAATTGCTGAACATGCCCTGTCTGAAATATCCTGATTTCTTTGCTTTATTTCATTTTCGGTCCATTTTTCGTATCTTGAAATCTGGGATGTGATATTAAACTGAATATCTCTTATCTGTTTTAATTTTAAATCCCACGGCTTGTTTGAATTGACAGAGTTATATCCCAAAGACATAGGAGTAAGGTTGCCTATGCAATTCAAATAGGTGTCATAAATTCTGTCAGCCTGTTCTTTACCGCCCAAATTATCTATCCACCAAGAGGATAATTTTTGCGGCATCAGATGTTCAACGGTTACTTCTTTCAACGGCACCGAGATGTTTTTTGTTTCATAATCTTCAATTCTTAAAAGTAACGCTCGCGCATAATTAGTATTAACAGACTTCATGAGCGCCTCTTTAAACTCCATATCATCCGGAAATCTTCCGGAGACCGCACTGCTGTTTGAAAGTTCAAACAAAATTGTTTCATAGCTTAAAGTAATTTCTTCCGAGTTTAATTTTTCAAGCAATTGATTAACAACCGAACGAAGCGCGCCGCCGCCGCCGGATGGAGCTACTATTCTGTATCTGATCATAAAGTCAACAAGCAATCTCAAAATTTTCAGCAGCTCGGGTGTGTTTGTATTAAAAAGTCTGTCAAACAGATACATATATAAAGAGTATAAATCATCTGTTCTTAAAAGATTCAGATACGAGAGTTCTTTATTGACTTTTTCACTCGGCGAACATTCAAATTTAATCCATTTAAAGAATGTGGAGAAATGCTTTAGACTGTCTAATATTTCGGTGTGAGTAGCGCTGGTTTCATTAAAATGCTCTTTAAACATTTTATATATAGCGTCATCCGGAACGTCATCGAAAACATTCATTATCAAATAGTCCCGCGCAAACCGAGAAATATTTTCGTTCTTAACATTGGTTTCTATCGGTATCCAATAATTTTTATATAGGTCTTCCTGTTCTTTGGAAGAATTGGCAAGCAATAAATAATTTCGTATCAAATCGGCGGAGGTAAGCTTTTTCCCGGTTGAATTGATTTTTTCAAAAATGGTTTGGACTGCATTCAAATCGTTGCTTATTTGAAGGTTTACATCCACAACTTCCAATTTAGTAATGGTATCATAGATTATTTTAGGCTCAATATCGCACTTATTTAATAATTCTATAAATCTCTTATAGTTTTTTACAATATTGCTTTCCTTATGAGCCTCGTTAACCTTGCCGTCAATAACAGAAATAAAATCGTCGGAATCGTAAGAGGTTTGTTTTAATCTGATCCGATAATTTTCCATGTTTGTATCGTTTTTCAAATAGCGAATGTTTATACTCTGCTTTATTGCTTCATCCTCGGCGACATCTCTTATAGCGCACAAAAGTAACAGTATTGTTGTGACGCGCTGTTGACCGTCTACCAAAATAAATTCGCTGTATGCGGCACCGCCGTTTTCACCCGAATAATAGATGACATTTCCGAGATAATGAGTTTTTTTAGTTTTATAAGCAGTTATAATATCGTCAAACAGTTCATCGCACTGCTCATGGCTCCACTCATAGTTTCTTTGAAACGGAGGAATTATAAAACATTTATCCAAGCCGCCTATTAAATTTAAAATGGTTTCTTCCCTTGCTCGCATAGTATTATCTCCTTTTGATTTTTTAACTTCTGTCGATATTATAGCACATATGGATTTTAATTTCTACGCCATAATATGACAAAATCTTAAACAAATATTAGCGTTTTATGCTATTTTTCTTGAAATTATGATGTGCAACACAAATTTGCCCAGTATCTTTACTATATAATAAATTATGCAAAATGTCTAACTGTCGGAGTTGTCTTCTTCCTCATCCGTTGTTCTCTCATCGGGGAGCGGTTCATCTTCGTTGTCCGTTTCGTCGTCTTCTTCATCGTCCGTATTAAACGGATTGTTCGGGTCCTGCGCGGTTGCAATTAAAAATTCCAGCGCGTCAACCTTACCGTCGCCGTTTAAATCAAAAAAATTTTTCATAAAATCACCTGTTCCGATTTTTAAAATTATAATTCGCTTAAAGTATGCAGTATACAAAAATATATGCTGAATACCTGCACAACCGTTCTTAAAACTTTCAAAAAAAGAGCAATTTCCGTATTTAAAGAGCTTATTGAAAAGGTCAGCGCAATAGCAATCATTCCGGGCCAATACTCTAAAAAAGCATATATAAAAAATTGGGCTCCGTACCGCTCGCGGTGCTCGTGCTTCGGCTTGTATTTTAAATACTTAAAGGCTTTTTTAAAAACTCCGGGGGCAAACACAATGAAAAAGGACGCATAAATCGGTAAAGAAATCCGACCCAACCCGCAGCCGCTGAAAAAGGCTGCGGCTATAAGACTAACCGAAATAAGAATGCAAGCACACTGCCATATGTAGAAAGCGCCGTTTAAGAAAATTTCGGTTTTTTCAAACTCCGCATTTTCCGGTTCACGCTCATTTATAAGCCAAAGCAAATATCTCAATTAAATACATCCCCTATGCCGCCGGTTTTATTTCGGCGGCATTTTTAATTTCAAAAAGCTCGTTTCTGCTGAGCGTCTGATTTTTTATAAGAGCCTCAACAATGCTGTCAAGCATTTCGCGGTTTTCGGATATTACGGCTTCGGCTTTTTTGTCCGCTTCGTTAAGCTTTTGCAAAAGCGCCTCTGAAACCGTTTCTTTAATTTTTTCCGATACTATATTGCCAGGGTGCATATTTACGGCAAGCACAACGCCGTCATAACCGTACGCCGCCTGACTTAACGTTAAAAAACGTATTCTTGCCGCGGCGCATCGCAGGTCTGAATCAGAGCCGACGGAATACTCCCCGTAAATCACCCGCTCCGCAACATGACCCGCGAGCAGCACAGCCACCTCATTTTCAATTTGGCTTACCGTGCCTATACCGTCCTCGGGATTTATAAATTGAATATGCCCGCAGCTTTCCCCCTGCGGCAGAATACTGGCGCCGTACAGACAATCGGGAGCTAATTTCAGTGTCAAAAGCGCGTGCCCCGCCTCGTGAACAGCAATTCTTTTCAGCATTTGCGGGTCTTCCGAAGGGTCCTTCTCTCCGCCCTCAAAGGCGAATTTGTTCATTATAATGCGTATATCGGAAATATCAATGCAAGGCGTTTCCTTTTCCGCAGCCAAAATACCTGTTTCGTTTGCAAGACATTCAATTTTAGCGCCGGTATACCCATAGGTAATTTTTGCAATATACCCGTAGTCGACGTCATTCTTCATCCTAAGCCTGTCGAAATACTCTTTAACTATCAACCGCCGCGTCGCCTCGTCCGGAGCCTCTATGTGCAGCCGTCGGTCAAATCTTCCCGGGCGCAGCAATGCCTCGCCTATAGAGTCGGTGTCGTTGCAGGTGGCGGCAACAAGCACATCGTCATCCTCGTTAAGACCGTCAAGCTCCTGCAAAAGCGCTTTCTTTATGCTGTCGTTCATTTCCATCATAAAGTGTTCGCTTGTTCCGGCAATTTTATCAAGCTCATCAAGCAGTATAACCGCCGGAGCGGAATTTTTCGCTCTTTCAAAAACCGCCCTAAGCTCGTTTACGGCATCCTCCTCGCAGCAGTTTGCCGCTCGCAGCTCTATAAGGCTTATCCCGTCTGCCGCAATAGATTTCGCAAGCACCGTTTTGCCCACGCCCGGCTCGCCGTAAAGCACAATTCCGCGCGGTATTCTTATTCCGTATTTACGGTAGCGCGCTGAATTTTTAAGCATTTCGCGCAGCTGTGCAATTTCCTTTCGCTCCTTCTCATACCCGACAATTTTACCCATAGTAAATACTCCTTGAAATTATTCATAATTTGTATTAAGCAGCCATATCATAGTAATTCAATTCATCATATTTAAACTGACCCCTGGTATTCAGCCTATTATGTTCATCGTATCCCAATTTTGACAGTTTCTTTATATTTCGACTGCCATCATCAAACTGCTTATCTTCATATAAATCCGAATTTATCCCAAAATATGTTTCCTCCGGCATAATCCGGTCTGCAAATTGCCCCTGTATTAAAAGCTGCTCTTGTTTATTTTGACATAGATTATATGGATCTTTATTGAATTCCTCACAACCTTTTCTGTATTCATAATACGAAATTTCATTCACAGAAATTATTGCATCTTTACGATCATGCTTTACTCTGGGTCGTGCTCTGACGATTACCGCTGCCTCGGAGCCGCTCGCAGCCTCAACATAAAAAGCGATTTTTATATAATAATTTGGTCCGCCGACATGCCCGCACTTTGCTTCAACTGCGAAAAACTTTTTTTCCATAATACTTTCCCTCCGAATTCATTTTTCTTTCTGTATATTTATGATACACTGCTTTTCATTTGGAGTCAATGAACTTATTTGAAGTAAAATAAGTTGTGTATTTTAACAGTTATGTAGCCTATATAAGGCTAAAATTTAAAATATTAAGTTGCTAATTTTAGCAACTTTAAAAACATTGACATTAAAATAAAAATAATTTATAATATAATTAAGAATTTATTTTCCGAAAGTAGATGTATTAAATTGATTGTTCCGGACTATATGAGTATAAAACTGATTTTATCAATAGGATGTTATCAAAGGCTCGATTCAGACAGCAAACTATGCTATATATCAAAAAGCAAACTTATTGAAAATATAATTACCGTATTTTGCAGGAAATCAAAACAAATAAAGGAACTTACATTTTCTGAAAAAGAAAGTGAGGGTATAACAGCAAAGCTATTTGAAAATGACAATAATATTATATTTTTCAAAACCTTCTCAAAGCTTTTGGTTAATGCCGGAGATCAAAACAATTATTTTTCAAGGCGGCGGAATTTAAAGGGAAAGAAAAAAATCTATCAATGGACTGTGACAAAATTGGCAGCTGACAGCTTAAGAAACGACACCTTATCAAAGAACGAATCTTCGCCTTTTATTTCAGAACTTTTGGAAGAGTATTCTACGCTTGATTACGGAATACGTGAACGAATAATGTTTTTGGATAGAATTGACAAGATAGATGAAGCAATAGAGAATAACCGTAAGATAAAATTTACATCAAAAAGCGGTAACCCACATACAATAAGTCCTTATAAAATTATGACAGAACCGGATCTAAGGTATAATTATCTGATTTGTGATAATTTTGATGGTGGCGCTAAGTTCGGTAGCATTAGAATATTCAATATGAAAAATATAAAAATAATCAAAGCCCAACAGTCAAAAGTGGACGAAATGAAAATTGACAATCTCCTTTCTGAGCGTTCAATACCGTATTTGCAATCAGAAAGCGAAATCATAGAAGTATTATTGAATAAACAAGGTGAGGAAAATTACCGTTCTTTATTGCACAACCGCCCCAGACTTGTTTCCCATGAAAATGAATATAAGAACGGCTTTAAACGATATTTATTTGAATGTTCGCAGTTTCAGGCAAAAATATATTTTCTCGGTTTTGGGACGACTGCACTGGTTATAAAGCCCCAAAAATTAGCAGATGAAATTAAAGCTTTTTATAAAGAAGCATTTGATTTCTATAATAAGTAATTTACTTATAGCTATAAGACCGCATATTAATTATTTTAAACGGTGTTGACTTTTGTGCTCTATTATTTGAAATATCAATTGTGATCTTATATATTCAAAATTGCAAAATAATTGTTTTGGAGGACAATAATATGATAAGCATACGAAATTTATTAGAAAAAAGGGCTAAATATCCTATCACCAGGGACATGGATAGTTGGTTAGAAAAAGTTTTAAATGAGGATATCCAAAAGGATGTTTGGCTGGTCACAGTTTCCAACATATTTCATAGTTTAGGGCAAAAAAAGCTTTTAGAAAGTGTAAAGTTAAAATATCATATTGCCGGAGTATATAATTTGAGTACTCCTTTTTATAATACAAGCATACAAATGGAATTGCTGCATTTAACAAATACCACACCTTATAATATGGATATTGCTGTTTATAAAGGACGAACATTTATTTACGGACAAAGAGACGTAAATAAATCCGACGAATCATTCACTTTGCCTGAGAGGTTTTCTTCAAAATACGAAAACTATCTTTCCAAGCTTGAGCTATGGATCAACGGTGGTTCTATACCCAATGATGATGAATTAGGAGAATATGAATATAATTCAATTGCAACCGACAATGTAGAAGAAGAATACCTATTCCCTGAATATTATAGTAAACAAGCGATAAAAGCAAGGAAATTACTTGAGCATGAAAATCCTGTTAAATTAAAAGAGGTTGCTGATATTTTTCTTCCCCGACCCGTAAACGAAAAAACGGGAAAGGTTGCAATATTCTCGGATTTAAAATATCCCTTTAATCCCGAAACAATAGAAGAAAAAACCGCCACTTCTGTTATTTTGCAAAAAAATGATATCATTTTATCAAGGGTCAATAATTCTATGCCTTTTTTGATTATTGACGATTTGAATCAAACAGTTTATGCGAATCGGAATATGTATGTGATACGCTGCAAAAACATACAACCCGAATATTTGTTTCTTTACTTGGGAAGTGACACATATAAAAATATTTATGCCAAATATTTTGTTGAACATTCTGCCGGAAGTTCCATACCGCTATTGAACCGCAGAGAAGTTGAAGATATTCCTGTTATTTTGCCAACTAATGATGAAGAATATTACAGTTTACAAGCCGATATTTTAACACACACAGAACGAAACTATAAATTCCCTAATAAAGGAGTGGAAAAGGATTATTATAAGAAAGAAGAAAAAATAGAAGATATATTAAGTTTAGAGCTTTCAAATAAAATAAAGATTTATTCTAACAATCAGCTTAAAGAAAAATTACGCTATGATTTTATAGAACTTAATAATTGTTTTAAAGTAAAAGCATATAAAGCTACACTTATTCTTGCAGGATCAATTTTAGAAGCTATTCTTATTGATTGGTTATCCGAGATAAAAGGCGAGGATTACTTCACAAATAATTATAAGGTACGCGGATATAATGGAAAAATAAGAAATGCAGTATTATCCGATTACATAAATGAAATTAAGGTATTGGAACAACCACATTGGATTAAAGAAGCTGAACATGCTCATGAAATCAGGGATAAGAGAAATCTTGTCCATGCAAAATTAGGAATAAACTCTGATGAAATAAATGAAAAAACCTGCAAAATGGTAATTGGGTATTTAAAGGATGTAATCGTGAGTAGGGGCATTGAAGAATAAATAATTGAATTTTAGTATTAAAAATCATTTTACTCATCTATTAACCTGTTTCATTTATTCCCCGCCGCAAAAACAAAATAAACTTATTTATATTGAAAAAGAAGAGCTGATGCGCTATAATATAAAAGTCGTATCAGCTCTTTTCATATTTTCGGAAAGGCTTTGGAAACTGCAAATACTTAAATACTTATAAAATAAGGAGATATGGGAATAAATGAAATTAGGAATGGTAATTGCCGAACCGCGTTTCATATGTCCGTATAATTCCTTAAAATCTCATAAAACCCGATAGTACCGCGGGTTTGAAAAAAATCACTTTAATATATCTTTATACTTCTCTATGCAAGTCCACACCAAAATGGTGTAGTAAATGGTGAAGTAAGGTTTATGTAAAAAACGAAAAAGAGCCTATGCAATAAATAATCCCGCCTCACAAAGAGGACGGGATTTCTTGTTATATATGCGTCTTTTGTTTCTTTCGCAAAAAATAAAGCGGTTTTAATTTAATAATGCTTTAACTACTATTGTAATTTTTACAAATGTAGTTTATAATATAGGGTATAAAATAAAATCCAAGGACAAGACTAATTACAAATGTATATTTATGTATTGACAAATAAAATACATTTGTAGTATAATAGTAAATGGAAAGGCGAATAAGTATGGATAAAAAGCTTATAATCACTTCAAAAAAATACAGGGGCGAGACTATGGTTGTATCATCACGACTTACTAATGAATTGGTTGAGGAATTGGATAAAATTGCAGAGCGTACCGGGCGCACAAGAAATGAGATTATTCAGATGTGCCTGGAATTTGCCGTGGATAATTTAGAGGTTAAGGAGGATGACCGTTAATGGCAAGTATAGCCGAGGTAATTAAATACGAGGGCGATAATTCCACATTTATATGGAAACACCCGTGCGAGGACTTTAACAGCTTAACGCAGTTAATCGTTCACGAAAGCCAAGAGGCAATATTCTTTATGAACGGTCAGGCACTTGATTTGTTCGGACCGGGGCGCTATACGCTTGAAACACAGAATATCCCGCTTATAGGTAAAGCTCTTAACCGTGCAGCGGGCGATAAAACGCCCTTTCACTGCGAGGTTTATTTTATAAACAAAACCGAGCAAATGTCAATCAAATGGGGCACCGACTCAAAGGTGCAGTTTTTAGAGCCAACCTACGGCTTCCCTATTTCGATAGGCGCAAGCGGAGAAATGAGCCTTAGAGCCGATAACAGCCGAAAGCTGCTTTTAAAGCTTGTGGGAACCGAAAATTTTTTAGGTCAGCAAAAATTAGTCGGCTTTTTCCGCGCCTTTTTAATGACAAGAGTTAAAACCTACATAGCGCAGGTTATGAAAACCAATGCGATAAATATTTTTGAGATTGACGAAAATCTCACTTCATTTTCAGACAGCATTAAAAAGCTGCTGATTCCCGATTTTGCGGATTACGGCATTAGCCTTGAAAGATTTTTCGTAACCACGGTTGTAAAGCCGGACGGCGACAGACAGTATGAAAAATTTAAGGAGCTGCATTTCCGCCAATATGCCGATATTGCCGAGGCAAAGCTCCGCCAGCAGACCGAAATTATAAACGCAGAAACCGAGGCGCAGAAAACTGTTATAGACTCAAAGGCACAGGCTACCAAACGCGCGCAGGAGGGCTATACCTATGCCCAAGAGCGCGGCTTTGATGTTGCCGAACAGGTGGCACAAAACGAAGCGGTCGGGCAGTTCACCAATATGGGCGTGGGTCTCGGCACTATGGCAGGCGTTGGCGGCGCGGTAGCCTCGGTTGTAGGGAATGCCGTAAACGGAGCTATGAACGCCGCGCAAACAGAACAGCCCGCCGTTCAAACGGACGATATGGCGGCATTTAAAGCAAAGGTTGAAAAGCTTACCGTTATGAAAAACGCCGGACTTATAACCGATGAAGAATTTAACAATATGAAAGCACAGCTGCTTTCAAGTATTCTTTAAATGAAGGAGATAATCGTATAATGCCAGTGTTTAAGTGTAAAATGTGCGGCGGCACATTGAATATTACAGAAGGAAAGACAATTACTATATGTGAATATTGTGGCAGTACTCAAACAATTCCAAAATTGGATGATGAAAAAAAGTTGACCCTTTTTAATCGTGCTCATAAATTACGCTTAGAAAATGAATTTGACAAGGCAAGTTGCATTTATGAATCTATTGTAGTCGATTTTCCAGCGGAGGCAGAAGCTTATTGGGGATTAGTCTTATGCAAATATGGAATAGAGTATATTGATGATCCCAAAACTGCAAAAAAGGTCCCGACTTGTCATCGAACCGTCACACATTCTGTTATAAATGATAACAATTTTGAGTTAGCAATAAAATATTGTGATAAAACCGCAAAAAGCCTTTACTATCAAGAAGCAAAGGCTATTGATGTGATTCAAAAAAGAATTTTTGCAATTGTCAATAGAGAAAAGCCATATGATATTTTCATTTGTTATAAAGAGATTGATGAAATTTACAGCAATAGAACTGAAGATAGTGGAATTGCTCAAGATATATATACAGAATTGACTGCCAAAGGATATCGTGTGTTCTTTTCTAGAGTAACATTGCGAAATAAAGCAGGAATAGACTATGAACCATATATTTATTCGGCTCTAGTAACATCCAAAGTAATGTTAGTAATCGGAACCAAAAACAATTACTACGAGGCAGTTTGGGTTAAAAATGAATGGAGTCGCTTTCTTTCTATGATGCATAGTGATACAACCAAGCATTTAATTCCTTGCTATAAAAATATTGATGCATACGATTTGCCTAAAGAATTCAGAAATTTACAAGCACTCTCTATGGATAGTATTACTTTCTACAAAGATTTAATTCTGAGCATCGAAGCATTTATATCCTTACAAAAAGATAATAATGGATTTCAACTTAATACTGTAAACAGTTTAATTGAGCCTCTGCTGAAACATGCATATAAATTCCTTGCCACTGGGAATTTTATCAAGGCTGATAATTTCGGCGATAAGGTGTTAGACTTTGATCCAGAATGTGCCGAGGCATACTATATTAAACTAATGGCAGAGTTGCATATAAAAAGCCCAGAAGAACTAGCTAATGTTTCTGAGCCTTTTAACAAAAGTGACAATTATCAAAAAGCCATTCGTTTCGGTGATGAAAAACTTTCATCAACTTTACAAAATTACATATTCAATATAATCTACAATAATGCAAAAACAATAATGCAAAAGGCAAAAACAGAATATGAATTATTTGATGTCGCAAATGAATTTAGAGGTATTTCTAACTTTAAAAATGCAAACGATCTTGCTGAGCAATGCAGTGAAAAAGCAAAGCAACTAAAGCAGGAACGTCTTGCACAAGAGGAAATGGAACGATTAGATGCGGAACGTAAGGCAGAAGAGTATCGCATATCTGTAGAAAAGGCAATAAAGAAACGAAGAAAAACTATTGCTATTGGAGTTCCTACTTCGTGTGCTTGTATTGCTTTTTTTATTATATTAATAACAATAATTATTCCTAACTTTAAATATAAATCCGCAATGGAGTTATATAACGCAAAAAAACATACAGAGGCTATAGTAGCTTTTGAAAAGCTTAATGGATATAAGGATAGTAAAAATAAAATCAATGACTGTAAATACAATATCGCTATGGAGATGCTTCAGAATGGAAAAATTGTAGAAGCTTATGACAGTTTAATTACACTAAACGGGTATAAGGATAGTATGGACAGAGCAAAAAAAATATTTATGCAATATAAAGTTGAAAAGATAAAGATGGCTGAAGTAGGCGATACATTACTTTTTGGGGGTTATGAGCAAGACAGCGACACCTCAAACGGCAAAGAAAATATTGAATGGCTTGTCATTGCCAAAGAAAACAATAAAATACTCGTTACAAGCGACAAGGTTCTTGATTGTCAACAGTATAATACGAATGATTCTTATATCACTTGGGAATCCTGCTCTCTTCGCAAATGGATGAACGAAAGTTTTTTAAATGACGCATTTTCAACCGAAGAACAATCCATGATACAAAACACTAAAGTTTTTCCTGATAATAATCCTCAATATAACACAAATGCCGGAAACATTACAACAGATAAAATATTTTTATTAAGTATAAGCGAGGTAAACAAATATTTTTTGTCCGACGAAGCAAAAAAATGTACCACTACTAAGTATGCTAATGAAAAAGGCTCAAATCATAATTTTTATACTCTTTTCCGCAATAATAATGAGTGCATTTGGTGGTTGCGTTCCCCTGGCCTTACTCAACACGATGCCTCCGTAGTTAGAAGCGATGGCACTATAAGTTATGACGGAAATTATGTTGACAATTATGAATGGATTCGTCCAGCCCTGTGGATCAATATTGAGTTTTAACCTTCTACAGTAAATAATAATTGTTACATTGGCAAGAGTTTCTGTTATCTATCGACATAAAAATACCAATTAAACTTTTATAGGAGATGAGATATATGTCAACGAGCAAAGAGAATTCAAATAATAACAAATATGTTTTTGATTATAAACACGGATCAGTTTCTGAAATAATTGCATACCGAAACAATTTAATTGATACAATTAAAAAAACGGAAAATGCAAGAAATATTGATGAAATGCAAAATTTTCATTATACCTCCGCTACAGATGTTGTTTTTCATAGATTTGTGAGAATCGCTAAAGATGCAG
Organism: uncultured Oscillospiraceae bacterium; assembly: GCA_900547305.1. Lineage (GTDB taxonomy): Bacteria > Bacillota > Clostridia > Oscillospirales > Acutalibacteraceae > UBA737. The sequence goes on from URGH01000010.1 coordinate 45,380, forward strand.
GATTCCACATTTATGAATTAAAAGAAATCTGAATAAACACAAAGAGGTAAAACATAATGAAAAAGAATTTTAAGCTTTATATAATTTGCTGGGCGATTTTGCTTGCGCTCTTTAATGTTATTTGCTTTGTTACACCGAACGAGGCGGCAGGACTGAACAAATTCGGCGGGGCTTTTTGGGTAGGATATATTTTTATAACCGCCGCTTTTATAGGTCAGCTTGTTTGCACTTACATAGCGTTTAAGACTGAAAATCTCAAAAAGCTTTTCTACAATCTTCCGCTTATCACTTTAAGCTATACAGGGCTTATTTTAACGCTTATCTTCGGCGGATTGGCTATGGCAATCCCGAATCTCCCCGCTTGGGTGGGCGCTGTTATCTGCCTTTTAATACTCGGCTTTAATGCTATTGCAATTATAAAGGCAAAAGCGGCGGCGGAGCTTGTTGAGTCGGTCGATAAAAAAATAAGCCGTCAGACCGGATTTATTAAAAACCTTACCGCCGAAGCCGAAAGCCTTATTTCACACGCTAAAAGCGACGAAGTTAGGGCAGAGTGCAAAAGAGTTTACGAGGCAGCACGGTATTCAGACCCTATGAGCAATATCCGTCTTGCAGATATTGAAGAAAAAATCACCGTTGAAATGCAGCAATTATCCGAGGCGGTTGCAAATGACGACTCCGAAATTGCGGCAGCGGTCACAAGGGAACTTATTGCTTTAATTGAAGATAGAAATAAAAGATGTAGAATGTTGAAGTGATAATAATATGGATAATTGTCTTTTGATTGGGAATGGCATTAATCGCTGTTGTGGTGGAATGTCGTGGGAAAATTTACTTTTAAAAATTGCTGAAAATTATTTCGCATCTAATGGCACTGTCAAATCAAGTGTGTTAGCTTTTGAACAATTAAAGTGTGCTATTCTATCGCGGAATATAAATGTTTCATCTGAAAATTTTGCATATGAAATACTAAAAGAATTAGATATGTTAGATTGGTCATTATATAGCGATATATACTCTCACTTCTTAACTTTGCATATAAGCAATATACTTACAACTAATTTTGATTATTCCATAGAAAGAACTCTTGTCGAAAATTATCAATATGATAAATACACTCGAAATGTAGTAATGCCTCAAGAAACCAAATGCTCTCGAATTAGGCATTCTAACATCAAAGGGAAAAAAATCTTTCATATACATGGTGAATTGGGAAAAAGAAGTACAATTTGTTTGGGAAATGTTCATTATGCAACTAATCTTAGTTCCATAATGAATCGTATCCTTGATTATAACAGAGAAATTGACACCTATACTATAAAGAATTCCATCTTCGATTTAGACAATGAATTACTATCTTGGGCACAGTTCTTTTTTACTAACAATATATACATTGTTGGCTTGGGTTTATATGATTGCGATATGGATTTATGGTGGCTTATTGCATATAGACAACAATTAAAATTAGAAGGTAATAATAGAATTAAAAATAGAATTGTATATTATTATTTATATGAGCAAAAAGACCAAGATTTCAAAGACTGTCTTGAATCTATGGGGATTGATGTACGAGAATTACAGATAAAAGAGTACGATTGGAAAAATGCCTACATAAAAATCGCTGAAAATATAAAAAAATGTATAGGGGATTAAAAAATGTCACTTTTCAAATGTAAAATGTGCGGCGGCAATGTGGAATTTGAAAACGGAGCAACCGTAGGTATTTGTGATTCATGCGGCACAAAGCAGACCTTGCCGCGGCTTGATGACGAAAAGCGGGCAAACTTATACGACAGGGCAAACCATTTTCGCCGCAATAACGAATATGATAAGGCAATGGGTATTTACGAGCAGATTTTAAGCGAGGACAGTACCGATTCCGAGGCGTATTGGTCGCTCGTTCTCTGCCGTTACGGTATTGAATATGTTGAAGACCCTGCGACTCATAAACGGGTTCCAACAGTAAACCGCGCGCAGTTCACTTCAATTTTTGCGGATGAAGACTATAAATCGGCATTGCAATACGCCGATGGTTACCAAAAGGGAATATATGAGCAGGAAGCAAAGGCAATTGACGAAATTCAAAAGGGTATTCTTGCGATTTCGCAAAAAGAAGAACCTTTTGATGTATTTATTTGCTACAAGGAAACCGACAAAGACGGCAGAAGAACGCAGGACAGCGTTCTTGCAAACGACCTTTATCATCAGCTCACGCAAGAAGGCTTTAAGGTGTTTTTCAGCCGCATAACTCTTGAGGATAAATTGGGCACGGCTTACGAGCCTTACATATTCGCCGCTTTAAATTCCGCAAAGGTAATGGTTGTTCTCGGTACAAAGCCTGAGTATTTCAACGCTGTTTGGGTGAAAAACGAGTGGAGCAGATATTTAGCGCTTGTAAAGCAATCGGGCGGTAAGAAAATACTTATTCCCGCATACCGTGACATGGATCCGTATGACCTGCCTGATGAATTTTCACATTTGCAGGCGCAGGATATGTCAAAGCTCGGCTTTATGCAGGATTTGATTCGGGGTATTAAGAAAATAATATCCGTGGATGAGCCGAAACCGACGGTAATTAAAGAAACCGTAATTTCTGATGTTAATACCGACACTTCCCCGCTTTTAAAACGTGCGTTTATGTTTCTTGAGGATAAAAACTGGCAGGAAGCAGACGAATACTGCGAAAAGGTGCTTGACCGAAACCCCGAATGTGCCGAGGCATACCTTGGCAAGCTTATGGCAGAATTGCAGGTATGTAAAATTGAGAATCTTGCCGACTGTGCCGAGCCTTTTGATAACAATAACAATTACCAAAAAGCGGTGCGCTTTGCCGATGATAAGTTTAGCGATACTTTAAACGGTTACATTGACCGCATTAAAAAGCGTAACGAAAGCGCTCGGCTTGAAAGAATTTACTCGCATGCGGTAAACAGACAGAAACTTTTTAAATATGATTTTGAAGAAGCAGCAAAAGAATTTGAAAGTATTGCCGGATACAAGGATTCAGCCGAGCTTGCAAAAAAATGCTGGGAAGAGGCAGAAAAAAAGCGTAAGGATGATATTTATGATTCTGCATTAGCAACAATTAAAACAACTTATGACAAAATGGCAGGGTATGAAGCTGCTGTTGAAATGTTTAAATCTATCTCCGGTTGGAAGGATGCTGACGAGCAGATACTCATTTGCCAAAGAACAATAGAAGAATTTAAGGCAAAAAAAGAAGCCGAACATCTTGAAGCCGAACGCAAGAAAGAAGAGGCGCATATTGCCGCAGAAAAAGCAGCAAAAAGGCGCAAAAAAATCATAGCAATTACAATACCTATTGTTTGTGTCTGCATTGCATTTGTAATCATACTGACAACCACTGTTATTCCTAAAATCAAACATAAAAAATTATTGTCCTTGATGGAAAATGAATATACAGAAGCCTTGTCCTTAATTGATGTTGGAAATTATGATAAAGCATACACCATCTTTAAAAAACTTGGCGATTACAAAGATTCTGCAGAAAAAGCAGGAGATATAAGATTAAAAAGTGAAAAAAACATGCTGAAATTTGCTGAAATTGGAAGTTGTATAAAGTATGGAACATACGAACAAGATGGCAATAAATCAAATGGCAAAGAAGATATAGAATGGCTGATTTTAGAAATCAAAGAAGGTAATGCCCTTGTGATTAGTAATCATATACTTGATAGTAAAAAATACAATAATGATTTTAATGCAATCACTTGGGAATACTGTTCACTTCGAAATTGGCTAAATGATGATTTTTATAATGCTGCTTTTTCAGAGAATGAAAAATCTCTTATATTAACGCAATCTGTATCAGCAGATATAAATCCTGATTATAATATAGACCCTGGCAACTCAACAGAAGATAAAGTTTTTTTGTTGAGTACAAAAGAAGTTAATTTTTATTTCAATTCTGATGAGGAACGTGTATCTAAACCAACCACATATGCAATCGATAATGGTAGTCGTGGTGGGCTTTGGTGGCTTAGGTCACCTGGTGACAGACCGGAAGATGCAGCATTAGTGGCTGATGATGGCGATGTATATGGCGGAGGTTATCTTGCGGGGCTTACTGGTTATGGTGTTCGCCCCGCAATGTGGATTAATTTAACTTGATATGGAAAAACAAAAGCTAATCCTTATAGGCAACGGTTTTGATTTGAACTTTGGACTAGATACCAAATATAGTGATTTTGAAAAGTATATTTTAGAAAAGTTTAGAGAAGAAAAGAAAACCATCGAAGAATTATATCCGGATTTTGATTATAATACCAATTCTTTATGGAGCGATTTTGAAATGAATTTATCAAAGATAAGTAAAGAAATGGTGCTAAAATATGCAACAAATTTAGATGAGTCTAAGCGGATGTGTTCCCTCATACACAACAGCCCAAAAATCGTTAAATCAATGTTTGAATGTTGGGTTAACAGTATTAATTGTACGGTTTTTTCGGGTTATAAAGAATTAATCAATAATGCTTTTATAATTAACTTCAACTATACGAAGACTTTAGAAAATAATTTTGATGTTCCGGATAATTTGATTTATCATATTCATGGCACCGTCAAAGAAAATATAATATTCGGACACGAACAAGGTGTGCTACTTAATAAACAAGGCTCTGCTCCATACGATATGGATATAGATGATATTAAATTATATAACGAAAATGTACCTGCAGTTATCGAATGGTTGAACGAATATTTAAAAGCAACAGAAAAACCAGTTGACAAACTTATTAAAAGAAGCGAATTCCTTCTAAAATATAAATATAAAATTAATTTTAAAAAAATAAACGAAGTTTTTGTAATAGGCTTGTCTTGTTCCAAAATCGATATCCCGTATATTCGATGGATCGATAGAATAGCAAGGGCAAAATGGCATGTCGGGTATTACGGTACTAATAAATATCAAAATTTATTTAATGAAATTCATACATCGGATATTGAATTTAAAGAAAATAAAGATTTAATAGATGATATTTTAATTTGAAAATAGATTATTATTTACAAATTATTCACTTTGTAGGTTTGTCAATGATGTGTTACAAAAATCAGAAAACCTCGCCAAAGGATAAAAAGGAATACAAATAATCGACAGGAGATTTCCAGTTAAGAGGGCGTATAGGGAAATTATTGTACTTTCTGTTGTG
>URGH01000011.1 GCA_900547305.1 uncultured Oscillospiraceae bacterium
CACCTCTGCGGAGCAGAAGCACCGACCGAGGCGGCAGCCGAGACGCTGTTGAGCGCAGCGAAACTGAGGGATTGTTACAAGCTAAAGAATATCACAAAATCAGACATTAGACAGTAGACAATAGAAAATAGAAAATACGCCTAAGTCAAATTAGACGTTAGACATTAGAAAATACCCCTCAGTCACTTACATGACAACTCCCACCTTTTTTGACGTAAGTCAAAAAAGGTGGGAGCATATGGTTGCAAAAGGGTGTTATTCCTTTGCAGCCTCGATTATTTTTTGCGCGAGAGCCGCGGGAACTTCTTCGTAGCGGGTGGGTGTAAGAGTAAACACGGCGGTGCCCTGGGTTATTGAGCGCATGGCGGTGGAGAAATCGGACATTTCCGCCATAGGCACTTCGCCTATTATTTCCTGCATTTTGTTCTCTGCCGGGTTCATGCCTATAATGCGCCCGCGCCGCTTGTTTATATCGCCTATAACGTCGCCGAGCATTTCATCGGGCACCAAAACCTTAAGTGTACCGATAGGCTCAAGCAGAACGGGGGACGCTTGCGGTATGCCATCCTTAAAGGCTACTGCCGCCGCCATTTTAAAGGACATTTCCGAGGAGTCTACCGGGTGATACGAGCCGTCCACCAGCGTTGCCTTTATGCCCACCATGGGGTAGCCCGCAAGCACGCCCTTTGCGGTGCAATCGCGCAGTCCCTTTTCAACCGCGGGGAAGAAGTTTTTCGGTACGGCGCCGCCGAATACCTTTTCTTCAAATACAAGCTCATCCGAATCGCAGGGCTCAAACTCAATCCATACATCGCCGAACTGACCGTGACCGCCCGACTGCTTTTTGTGCCGCCCCTGTACCTTTATGGGTCTTCTTATAGTCTCGCGGTAGGCGATTTTCGGCTTTTTAAGCTCAACCTCCGCGCCGAATTTGGATTTTAAGCGGGATATTATAACGTCAATATGCTGCTCGCCGAGGGCGGAGAGTATCTGCTCATGGGTTTCGTTATCGGTATATACCTTAATGGTGGGGTCTTCTTCGCAAAGGCGGCTGAACGCCTGGGTTATCTTTTCTTCATCGCCCTTTGCTTTGGGGTAAACCGCAACCGAAATTGTGGGAGCGGGGAAGTCAACCGCCGCCGCGGCAAGCTTGCCCGAGGCGGACAGTGTATCGCCCGTGAGCACATTGCCGAGCTTTGATACCGAGCCTATATCGCCGGCGATAATTTCGCCCGCGTCCTCTTGTTTTCCGCCCTTTAACCACATTATTTTTGAGAGCCGCTCCTCGGCGCCCGTGCGGTTGTTTATAAGGCGGGTATCATTCTTAATCTTACCCGAAAGCACGCGGAAATATGAGAGCTTGCCCACAAACGGGTCGGCAATGGTCTTGAAAACGTAAAGCGCGTTTTCGCCGTTTTCGTCAAAGGCTTTTTCTTCGCCGACTTCAAAGCGGCAAACAGCGTCCGCCGCGGAGGGCAGAATTTGAAGCAGTGTATCCACCATAAGCGGAACTGCCGCGCCTGTTTGCTGAACACCCGCGAAAACAGGGCATATTTCGCCTGCGGCAACACCTTTTTTAAGCCCCTCGATTATTTCCTCGGGGGTAAACTCCTCACCTGCAAAGTATTTTTCCATAAGCGCGTCATCCGCCGTGGCAATTGCCTCTAAAAGCATGCTGCGCATTTCGTCCGCCTCGTTGCTTACGGGCATACGCAGCTCTTTAAGCTCCAAGCCGTCGCAGGCGTAGGCTTTATTGGTTATAAGGTCGATATATGATTTAACCTCGTCGTTTTCAATATAGGGAATTACAACCGGGCAGATAACCGCGCCGTAATTCGCCACAAGCGAGGATATTACGCGGTAAAAATGCGCGTGGGTGGAATCGAGCTTGCCCACAAAGAAAGCAACCGCTTTTTTAAGCGCGCGCGCCTTTTGAAAGCTCTGCTTAGCTCCCGTGGTAAGTCCCGATTTACCCGAGACGGCTATAACCGCGCTGTCCGCCGCGGATAATGCCTCGCTTACTCCGCCCGCAAAATCGAAAAGACCGGGCGCGTCTATTATATTAAGCTTATGCCCGCCGAGCTCCAAAGCATAAACAGAGGTTGAAACCGAGGTTTTACGTTTTTTCTCTTCGGGGTCAAAATCCATAACGGTGGTACTGTCCGCAATCTTACCGATACGCTCGGTTGCCTTTCCGTAGCACAGAACAGCGTCCGCAAGGGTGGTTTTGCCCGAACCGCCGTGACCCAACAGGGCTACGTTATGTATTGATTGCTGAGAATACTGTTTCAATATAATGCACTCCTTTGAAAGAACCGGTTTGCGCCGATTTGTGTTATAAATTGATTATAGCATATTTCGTTAGCGAATACAACCAATAATTATACATTTGTTAAAATAAATTTATAGAAATGTCATAATGAAGTATTTTTTGCAATATTTTTGTATAAAAGGTAAAAAAAGCGATTTATGAGTCGAAATAAATTTTTGATAAATAATTAAATTCGGTATTGACAAAACGAATAATAAAATGTATAATATATTGGTCACGAGTAATTTGGCTGTATAGCTCAGTTGGCTAGAGCATGCGGTTCATACCCGCAGTGTCATTGGTTCAAATCCAATTACAGCCACCAGCGGCCCGGTGGTCAAGAGGCCTAAGACACCGCCCTTTCACGGCGGTAACACGAGTTCGAATCTCGTCCGGGTCACCAAAAAGCACTTGCAATTGCAAGTGCTTTTTCTTTATCCGCCAAATGATATTAAAGTCTTAAAACAGGGTATTGACATTTTATAATAAGCGATATATAATAACAGTGTTATGAAACAGTGTTATTAATGTTGGGCGGTGAGCATACGGCAAAACAAATTGAGGGCGTGGCGGAGCGCATTATTACCGCTGCAAAGCATGAATTTCTTGATAAAGGCTATGTTGACGCGTCGCTGCGCACCATTGCGGCGGCAGCTGATACGAGTACTAACTCCATATATGTGCGCTTCGGCGATAAAGAGGGACTTTTTTCCGCAATAGTTGAGCCGGTGCTGAGTGAAATGACCGAGCGGTTTATAAGAATACAGGAGCGTTTTCACCGAATGATCCCCGACGAACAGGCGGAGCGTATGCCGAAATACGCCGACGGCGGAACGCAGGAGCTTATAGACTATATGTACGAGCATTTAGGTGAGTTCCGTTTGCTGCTAGACTCCTCCTACGGCACGCGGTTTCACAATTTTATTGACGAGCTTGTGCGCATTGAGGTTGAGTATACATACAAGTATATGGCGGCGGTGGGTTACCCCGATAAATTCGGCGACGCGCTTACCGAAAGGCTGCTACACATAGTTACAACCTCGCGCTTTGAAAGCATATTTGAAATTATCCGCCACGGAATGAGCCGCGCGGAGGCTTCGGAATATATTGAGCTTTTAAGCCGCTACCACCGCACGGGTTTTCTTGAAATATTTAAGGTATGAACGGGCTGCTGGAGCGTGTCGAAAAAATTCGCCACGCTCCCCCGCCTGCCTCTCGGCACGGTTATGGATACGCAAAGCGGCAAGCTGAAAGAAATAATCGTAGACCAAGTGGACGGTATGGAAACCATCCTTGCGCACCTGTTCCCCGAAATGACGGCGAACCTAACCGCTCCCTTGCTTACGGTAATTTACTTGTTTTTCCTCGATTGGCGGCTGGCGCTGCTTTCCCTTGCGGTGTTCCCTATAGCCTTTGTGTTTATGATGACGGTTATGGGCAACTACGCAAAGGACTACGAGGACGCGGTAAAAGCCACTACAGATATGAGCGGCAGCATGATTGAGTACATAAACGGTATTGAGGTTATAAAAGCCTTTAACCATGGCAAAGCGTCATAAACAAAGCTGACCGACAAGGTGCGCGCCAACGCGCAGTATTATTACGATTGGATGCGCCGCAGTCAGCTGGGTATGTCATTAGCCTATGCGTTTTTCCCGGCGCAAATGCTTACGGTTTTGCCCCTCGGTTGGGTCTTTTATACCCACGGCAGCCTGACGGCTGAAGCGTTTATAACCGTAATAATTTTAAGCTTAGGTATGGCGGCACCAATTGTTGCGGCGTTCAATTTTGTTGATACCTTAGCGCAGGTAGGCACAACCGTTTCGCAGGTGGATGAAATTTTAAAAGCCGAAGAGCAGGAGCACGGCGCGCAGAGGGTGGAATTTACCGATTACAATATTGAGGTAAAGGACGTTTCGTTCGGCTATCACGACGGTAAGGAGATTTTGCATAACATAAGCCTTTCCGTTCCGCAAAACGGTATGACGGCGCTTGTAGGTCCCTCGGGCTCGGGTAAATCCACCCTTGCAAAGCTGATAGCGGGCTTTTGGGATGTAAAGAACGGCACAATCACCGTGGGCGGCCACGATTTAAAGGAAATACCGCTTACCGAGCTTTACGGTAAAGTAGCCTTTGTCTCACAGGATAATTACCTTTTTGACGATACGGTGCGTGAAAACATACGCATGGGGCGCATAAACGCTACAGATAAAGAGGTAGAAGAAGCGGCGCACAACGCCGGCTGCGACAGCTTTATAAACGATTTGGAAAACGGATTTGAAACGCGTGTCGGTACAGGCGGCGCACCTTTCGGGCGGCGAGCGGCAGCGCATAGCAATAGCCCGCGCAATGCTTAAAAACGCGCCGATAGTTATATTGGATGAGGCTACCGCCAACGTTGACCCCGAAAACGAGGACAGACTGCAAAAGGCGATAGAGGCGCTTACCCGCGATAAAACAATAATTATGATAGCGCACCGCTTAAAAACCGTGCGCCGCGCTGACCAAATTTTAGTTATTGACCGCGGGCGCATAGTTCAAAGGGGCAAGCACGGGCAATTGATACAAGAGCCGGGAATTTACGCCGATTTTGTAGGCGGTAAAAAGCAGACTGTGGACTGGAAATTATAAACGAAACAGTTTATAGTATTGTAAGCACCAAAATCGGCGCATCAACGTGATACGGGGTGTATGGAAAAGGATAAAAGGGAGAATGCGAATATGAGAATTATGATATTCGGCGCGGGCGTGCTGGGCTGCAATATGGCAAACAGCCTGTTCCGCACGGGAAAAAACGTAACGCTGCTTGCGCGCGGGAAGTGGGCGGAGCAAATAAAAAGCAACGGGCTGCGCATAAAGAATATGTTTTCGCCGCGCGCAGCCGTCAGCCGTGTTCCGATGGTAACCGAGCTTGCGCCCGACGATATATACGACGTGATATTCGTTGCGGCGCGGTATACGCAGCTTGAAACGGTTATCGACATTTTGAAAGCTAACGGCAGCCCAAATATTGTATTTGTGGGCAACAATGTGCGCGCAAGGGAAACAGCCGATCGTTTACCCGAAAAAAACGTGATGTTCGCCTTTACAAACGCGGCGGGGCACAGGGAAAGCGACCGTGTGGTTTCGGTTGACCTGCACAAAATCACCATAGGGCAGATAAGCGGCGCGCCTTCAAACGAGCGGCTTATAGGCGAGATTTTTAACGGCACGAAATATAAGGTTACTTACGAGCCGAATATGGGGGATTACCTGCTGTGCCACGCCGCGTTTGTAATTCCCGCGGTTTTCGCCTGCTATAAGACCGACGGTATTCTTAAAAAACTGAAAAAGGACAACGCCTATTTAAACAGGCTTATTGACGCAAATATTGAGGGCTACCGCGCTATAAAAAACGCGGGACATGAAATTCTGCCGAAGTCGGACAGCGACTTTGAAGGCGTAGCTTACCGAAAAACCTGTTTCCGCTTTTTCAAGCTTATGTGCGCCACCGTTCTCGGGAAAATATGCGCGTCCGATCATGCTATGAACGCGGTCGATGAAATGAGCGCGCTGAACAGTGACTTTAAAAAATTCATGGATGAAAACGGCGCGGAATACCCGGTATGGCGGGAGCTTGAAAACGAGTGCGGAAAGTATCTGAAATAAATAAGAGGCGATAAAAATGCTGTTTGAAACATTGGGGAATAAAGAAAACCCCGCCGTATTGTTTTTTCACGCCTTGTTCGAATCCCTTCGGTTTGGTTGAGCAAAAAAATAAGGCTGCATTTTACAATGCAACCTTAATCTTGGCCCGCCCGAAGGGATTCGAACCCCCGTTCTTCAGAATCGGAATCTGCTGCGTTATCCAGCTGCGCCACAGGCGGATATGAAAGGACGGCATCGCCGCCCCTTATTTTTATTTTTCAAAGCCGTTGGGGTTATTTTTCTGCCAACGCCATGTGTCCTCGCACATTTCTTCAATGCCGTATTTCGCAGTCCAGCCGAGAACCTTTTTCGCCTTATCGGCGTTTGCGTAAACCTCGTCGGGGTCGCCGGGGCGGCGCGGGTCGATAACGTAAGGCACGTCAACACCGGTTGCCTTTACAAACGCGTCGCGCAGCTGTAAAACGCTCGTGCCGTTTCCGGTGCCGAGGTTAAACGCCTCGCAGCCCTTGTTTTTAAGCGCCCAGTCTATCGCCTTAACGTGACCGAGAGCCAAATCGACAACGTGTATGTAATCACGCACGCCTGTGCCGTCCACCGTTTTATAATCGTTGCCGAAAACGTGCAGCTTTTCGAGCTTGCCTACCGCAACCTGCGAAATGTAGGGCATAAGGTTATTCGGTATGCCCTTGGGGTCTTCGCCTATAAGTCCGCTCTTGTGCGCGCCTATCGGGTTAAAGTAACGCAGCAGCGCCACGCACCAGTCCTTATCGGCAACATATAGGTCGGAAAGAATATGCTCAATAAACAGCTTTGTTCTGCCGTAGGGGTTTATAGCGCCGAGCGGCATACCCTCAACCAGCGGCATTTCGGTAGCAACGCCGTAAACGGTGGCGGAGGAAGAAAATACAATTTTCTTTACGCCGAATTCATTCATGGTTTCAAGCAAAACTATGGTGTTTATAAGGTTATTATCGTAATACATAATCGGCTCGCGCACCGATTCGCCTACGGCTTTAAGCCCGGCAAAATGGATTACCGCCTCAATATCGTTTTCTGTGAAAATTTTGCGGAGGGCTTCCCTGTTGCGAACGTCTTCCTTATAAAATTTAACTGCTTTTCCCGTTATTTTTTCAACACGGGAGAGAGATTCGCTGCTGCTGTTATCAAGGTTATCCACCACAACAACATCGTACCCCGCGTTAAGCATTTCAACGCATGTATGGCTGCCGATAAACCCGGCGCCGCCGGTTATTAAGATTGACATAACGGTTACCTCCAAATAAGTATTTGCCTCAAATAATAATATAGCAAACCGCGCGATTTGTCAAGTATTAAAGCCCGTTTTTCCGCTCGCTTAAGGGTAAATATTCGCGGTGCGGCTGAACGCTCATATAAGCCGGGCGGATAATCTTCCCGGCGTTAAGCAGCTCTTCTATTCTGTGGGCGCTCCAGCCCGCTATGCGCGCTATTGCGAAAAGCGGGGTGTAAAGCTCGTGCGGCAGCCCCAGCATATCGTAAACAAAGCCGCTGTAAAAGTCTACGTTTACACTGACGCCCTTATACATTTTTCTTTCTCCCGCTATTATTTCGGGGGCGAGCCTTTCAACAGCTGAGTAAAGCGCGTATTCGCGGTCAAGCCCCTTTTCCTCGGAAAGTGACTTTACAAAGCCCTTAAAGACCTCGGCGCGCGGGTCTGAAATCGAATATACCGCGTGACCCACGCCGTAAATAAGCCCTGCTTTATCAAACACCTCTTTGTGGAGTATCTTTTTAAGGTAAGCGGATATTTCCTCCTCGTCGTTCCAGTCGTGCACATTTTCCTTTATATCGTTAAACATGGCGCACACCTTTATATTCGCCCCGCCGTGCTTAGGTCCTTTAAGCGAGCCGAGCGCCGCGGCGATGGCAGAATAGGTGTCTGTTCCCGAGGAAGATACAACGTGGGTTGTAAAGGTGGAGTTGTTACCGCCGCCGTGCTCTGCGTGCAGCACTAATGCAGCGTCAAGCACCTTTGCCTCAAGCGGGGTGTATTTCCCGTCAATTCTGAGCATATATAAAATGTTTTCAGCAGTTGAAAGCTCGGCGCGCGGCTCGTGAATAAAAAAGCTGTTGCTGCCGCGCAGATAATAGTCGTAAGAGTGGTAGCCGTATACCGAAAGCAGCGGAAATCTTGCAATAAGCTGTAAGCACTGGCGCAAAACATTGGGAATTGAAGTGTCCTCCGTGTTGGTATCGTATGAATAAAGGGTCAGAACGCTGCGCGCCAGTGAATTCATCATATTGGCAGAGGGCGCTTTCATAATAATATCCCTTACAAACGAACCGGGTAAAGTGCGGTATGAGGAGAGTAGGGAACAGAAGTCTTTCAGCTGCTCTGCGTTCGGCAGGCTTGCGAAAAGCAGAAGATACACTACTTCTTCAAAGCCGAAGCGTCCGTCCCTTATAAAGCCGGCGACCAGCTGCTCAACGTCGTAGCCCCTGTAATAAAGCTTGCCGCGGCAGGGGACTTCCTCGCCGTTTACAATTTTTTTGGAGACTATTTCGGATATTTCGGTAAGCCCCGTAAGCACGCCTTTACCGTTTAAGTCTCTCAGCCCCCTGTTTACTTTATGTTCAATATATAACTGCGGCTCAATGCGGCAGTTATCGGTGCAGAGGGACGAATATTTAAGTATTTTGGTCGTTATGTCGTTACCCGCGTAGCTTTTATTTCCGCTCATACCATCACTTCCTTAATAAAATTTTATATTTTTATTCTACCATAAAATGCCGAAATAAATTTGAACCGACTGTTAATTTTAAAATGTTGATTTTTTAAGAAAAAATGAATTTTTAAAAAAAGTGATGACATAGCAATTAAATAATGGTATAATAATTCCATATATGTAAAAGGGGGAAGTATGCCTTGAAGCTGCTCGCGATTGACGGCAACAGTATTATAAACCGCGCGTTTTACGGGATAAAGCTGCTCACCGCAAAGGACGGTACTTACACAAACGCGGTGTACGGCTTTATAAATATATTGAACCGATTGACAGAGCTTGAAAAGCCCGAGGGCGTAGCGGTGGCTTTCGACCTTAAAGCGCCTACCTTCCGCCATAAAAAATATGCGGAGTATAAAGCGGGCAGAAAGGGTATGCCCGAAGAACTGGCGCAGCAAATGCCGATTATGAAAGAGTGGCTGACCTTAGCGGGCTATACCTGCATAGAGTGCGAGACCTACGAGGCGGACGATATTTTAGGCACGCTTGCCGCTCTTTGCGAAAAGAGCGGGAACGAGTGCGTTATAGCCACGGGCGACCGCGATTCATTACAGCTGGTTTCAGATACCACAAGGGTTTTGCTTGCCGCAACCAAAATGGGCAAGCCCGAAATTATAAATTACGATAAAGCGGCACTTTTTGAGCGCTATGGGCTTACCCCGCCCGAGATGATAGAACTTAAAAGCCTTATGGGAGACTCATCGGATAATATTCCCGGTGTGGCGGGCGTGGGCGAAAAGACCGCGACCGACCTTATAACCCGTTTTCACAGCATAGATAATATTTACGAAAGCCTTGAAACGCTCGATATTAAAGAGAGCGTGCGCAAAAAGCTGGAGGCGGGGCGCGAAAGCGCGTATTTAAGCCGCGAGCTCGGCACCATATGCCGCGAGGCTCCCATAAATACCGATATTTCGCAATACAAAATAAAACCGCGGAATGACGCGGAGTTAGCGCGGCTTATGACCCGACTTGAATTTTTCAAGCTTATGGAAAAAATGGGGCTGAAGCCCGATAATTCGGGTATGCAGCTATGTCTTGATATGTCGGACAAAAAAATCTTTAAATTTATAAAAACCGCCGATATTAAGAATAAGGCGGATATATATATTGAGGACGAAAAAATCGCGGCGGTATCGGGCGATACGGTCACGGTTATATCCGACAGCGGGCTTGAAAAGCTGCTTAATGACGGCGGCATAAAAAAGCGTGTTCATGATTTTAAAAATTTAAGCAAGAAATACCCCGATATTGCGGGCGTGCGCTTTGATACAATGCTTGCGGCGTATCTTTGCAATCCGTCGGCTTCCTCCTATGCGACTGACAGAATAATTGCCGAATACGCGCCCTATGAGCCTGAAATTGAGGGCGAAACCGACGAGCTTATTAAAAACGCCTGCCTTTTCTCGCTTGCCTGCGATACACTGGAAAACGAGCTTGAAAAAACGGGGCAAAAAAAGCTTTTTGATGAAATTGAGCTGCCGTTGGCAAGGGTGCTCGGCGAAATGGAGCTTTGCGGCTTTTCGGCGGACGTAAACGGGCTTAAAGCCTTATCGAGTGAGCTTGATACCCGCATAAAATCGCTTGAAAGCGAGATATATTCGCTTGTGGGGTATGAGTTTAACTTAAATTCACCAAAGCAGCTGGGCGTGGCGCTTTTTGAAAAGCTGGGGCTGCCCGCCAAAAAGAAGACCAAAAGCGGCTACAGCACGGGCGCAGAGGTGCTCGAAAGCCTTAAAAACGAGCACCCCGCGGTATCGCTGCTGCTTAATTACCGTCAGTTGGCAAAGCTTAAATCCACCTATGCCGACGGCTTGCAGGACTGCATAGCAGAGGACGGCAGAATACACTCCACCTTTAACCAAACAGAGGCGCGCACGGGCAGAATAAGCTCGCTTGAGCCGAACCTGCAAAATATTCCCGTAAGAACGGCAGAGGGCAGGCGGCTGCGCGAGTATTTTAACGCGCCCGCAGGCAGAGTTCTTTGCGACGCTGACTATTCGCAGATTGAGCTAAGAGTGCTTGCGAGTATGTCGGAAGATACTAATATGATAAACGCTTTCGGCAGCGGAACGGATATTCACACCGTTACCGCCTCGCAGGTTTTCGGGCTGCCACAGGATATGATAACCCCGGAACTTCGCAGCCGCGCAAAGGCGGTTAATTTCGGCATTGTGTACGGAATAGGCGCGTTTTCGCTTTCAAAGGATATAGGCGTTACAAGGGCTGAGGCGGACAGATACATTAAAAGCTATTTGGCGGCGTACCCCGGCGTTGCGGCGTATATGGAAAAAGCGATTGAGGACGCAAAGAAAAACGGCTACGTTACCACGCTTTACGGCAGGCGGCGCTATATACCCGAGCTTTCAAACTCAAACGGAAATATGCGGGCTTTCGGGGAGCGGGTTGCAAGAAACGCGCCTATACAGGGCACGGCGGCGGATATTATAAAAATAGCTATGATAAGGGTATCGCGCAGCCTTAAAGATGAATTCCCCACGGCAAGGCTTATTTTGCAGGTGCACGACGAGTTGATTGTGGAGTGCGATGAAAAGGACGCCGAGGGCGTTTGCGCGCTGCTTGAAAGAGAAATGGAAAGCGCCGCCGATTTAGCGGTAAGGCTTACCGCCGAGGCGCATTTCGGAAAAACTTGGTTAGAGGCGAAGGCTTAAATGAAGGTTTTATTTGTTTGCACGGGAAACACCTGCCGCAGCCCTATGGCAGAGGGGTATCTACACTCAAAGCAGCTGCCCGGCGTTACCGTGGAGAGCCGCGGTCTTGCGGCGAACGGCGCGGGTGTGAGCGCTAATTCGCGCATTGCCTGCGCGGAAAAGGGAATAGATATAAGCGGGCATATATCAAGGCAGATAACCGCGGAGGACGCAGCGGCGGCAGATAAAATAATATGCCTTTCCCCCTCGCATAAAGCGGCGCTTTTAAGCGCGGGGGTGCAGGGCGGCAAGCTGTTTTTATTAGGCGGCGGCATTTCCGACCCATACGGCGGGGATATTGAAATTTACAGAAAATGCCGAGATGAAATATTCACGGCGATAGATAAGCTGATAGCGGACGGTTTTTTTGCCGATTTTAAAATATTACCTATGGAGCAGCGCCACACGGCGGCTGTGGCAAAGCTTGAAAAGGACTGTTTCTCGGAGCCTTGGAGTAATGATAGCATACGCGAGGCGGCAGAGCGCGGCACCGAATTTTTCGTTGCCGAAAATGCGGAGCACCTGCTCGGCTACATAGGCATAAAGTCGGTGCTTGACGAGGGGTATATTACCAACGTGGCGGTTTTTCCGCAGTACCGCAAAAAGGGCGTTGCCACCGCGCTTATAAAGCGGGTGTTTGAGCTGGCGCGGGAAAAAAAGCTTGCCTTTGTAAGCCTTGAGGTGCGGTTATCAAACAGCAATGCAATAGCCCTTTACGAAAAAGCGGGCTTTAAAGAAGAGGGGCGGCGGAAAAACTTCTACCGCAACCCGCGCGAGGACGCGCTTATTATGACAAAGAGGTTTTAATTCTTTTATGAAAATATTAGCTATTGAAAGCTCCTGCGATGAAACCGCCGCGGCGGTCACCGAGGGGCGGGAAGTACTTTCAAATATAGTAGCTACGCAAATAGCCGAGCATAAGATTTACGGCGGCGTTGTACCCGAGATTGCCTCCAGGCGGCATACCGAGGCTATATCCGCTGTAGCAGACGAGGCACTGAAAGCGGCGAATATCGGGTATAATGATATCGACGCGGCAGCGGTTACCTTTGCCCCCGGGCTTATAGGGGCGCTGCTTGTGGGCGTTAATTTTGCAAAGGGGCTTGCAATGGCGCTTAATAAACCGCTTATACCCGTGCACCATTTGCGCTCGCACATAGCGGCGAATTACATTTCGCACCCTGAACTTAAGCCCCCGTTTCTTTGCCTTTTGGTATCGGGAGGGAACACGGTTTTAGCGGAGGTTACCGATTATACTAAATTTAAAATAATAGGCGAAACGCAGGATGACGCGGCGGGTGAGTGCATGGATAAAGCGGCGCGCTGCTTAGGACTTTCTTACCCCGGCGGCGTTAATCTTGATAAAACCGCCACCGTGGCGGATACCGAGAAATACCCGCTGCCCCACCCGCACGTTTCCACGGGCGAGTTTGATTTCAGCTTTTCGGGGCTTAAAACCGCGGTTATGAACCTTGTAAACAACACATCGCAAAAGGGCGGGGAAATAGATGTTCCCGTGCTTTGCGCCACGGTAAGGCAGCGGGTGTGCGATATGCTGATATCTGCAACGCTTGCCGCGGCGGAGAAAACAGGCTTTAAAACAATAGCGGTTGCGGGCGGCGTTTCGGCAAACAGCGAGCTGCGCGCAAGGCTTAAAGCGGAGTGCGAAAAAAAGGGGCTTACACTTTACTACCCCGAGCTTAAATATTGCGGCGATAATGCGGCAATGGTGGGCGTGCAGGCGTATTACGAATTTAAGGACGGCAACACAGCGGGAGCAGAATTAAACGCCGCCGCTACTATGCCGATAAATTACAGATAAAAGGAGCTTTGTTTATTTATGGGAAAAACACTTCTTATAGTCAACCCCTGCTCGGGCAAGGCTAAAATGAAAACCGAGCTTTTAAATGTTGTGAACATACTGTCGGCTGACGGCTCGCTTGTCACCGTTTACCCCACAAAGGCGCGGGGCGACGCTACTGAGTTTGCAGCCGGCGTAAAAGAAAACGAGTATGAAAAAATAGTGGTCTGCGGCGGCGACGGCACCTTAAACGAGGTTATAACGGGAATTATGCGGTCGGGTATTGCCTGCACCCTCGGTTACATTCCCTCGGGCACGCTTAACGAGTGGTCATCGGGGCTGCAAATTTCCCGTAGCATTAAAAGAGCGGCGGAGGATATTACCACCGGCAAAAAAATACGCCTTGATATAGGCAAATTCGGGGATAAATATTTCTCCTACACCGCGTCCTTCGGCGCGTTTACCGACGCTTCGTATTCCGCCCCGCAGGATGTTAAAAACGTGCTGGGTCAGGCGGCGTACTTTTTTGAGGGAATAAAAAGCCTCGGCAATATAAAGCCCATTCACCTGAAATTCAAGACCGATACCTACGAGACTGAGGGCGATTTTCTTTTCGGCGCGGTTTCAAACTCAATGTCGGTTGGCGGCATAGTAAAGTTCGATGAATCCGCCGTAAAGCTGAACGACGGCGAGTTTGAGGTGCTGCTTATACGCAACCCCGATAATATTTTAAAGCTGCAGCCCATTATAGACGGCATTTTGAAAAAGGACTTAAACCGCGAGGGCATAGAGTTCTTCACCGCAAAAAGCATTACGGTAACGGGCGGCGCGGGAATATCCTGGACGCTTGACGGCGAGTATGCCGCAGGCAGCGAGGAAGTCAATATCACCAACCTGCACAACGCTATAGAGCTTATAGTTCCGCAATAATAAAGATTTTAAGGGAGTTTTGATATGTTCACCAGAGATATAGGGGTAGACTTAGGCACCGCCAATACTCTTGTATGCGTAAAGGGCAAGGGAATTATAATGCGTGAGCCATCCGTTGTGGCTTACGATATAAGAAACGACGCGGTGCGCGCCGTGGGTACAGAGGCTAAGGAAATGATAGGCAGAACGCCGGGGTCAATAGTAGCCGTGCGCCCCTTGAAGGACGGGGTTATAGCCGATTTTGACGTTACCGCCGCAATGCTTAAAAGATTTATACGTCAGGCGCTTAAAGGCTCGGTTTTTTCGCGCGTGCGAATGGTTGTGTGTATTCCCGCAGGCGTTACCGAGGTTGAAAGCCGCGCGGTTTACGACGCGGCAAAGCAGGCGGGCGCTACCGATGTTGATTTGGTAGAGGAGCCTATGGCGGCGGCGGTAGGCGCGGGTCTTCCCGTGTGGGACGCCGCGGGCAGTATGGTAGTAGATGTAGGCGGCGGCACAAGCGAGGTTGCGGTTATTTCCCTGGGGGATATTGTAACGGCGCAATCGGTGCGTATTGCGGGGGACGACCTTGACGAGGCAATTATCGCCTATGTGCGGAAAAAGCACAATTTGCTTATAGGCGAGCGCACCGCCGAGCAGATTAAAATAGATATAGGCTCCGCTAAGCCCTACGATAACGAGACGTCGGTTGAAATTAAGGGGCGCAACCAGGTGGACGGGCTTCCGAAAAACGTTATTATAACGTCGGAGGAGGTGCGCAACGCCATGGCGGACCCGATTTCGCAGATAATTGACACCGTGCGGCTGACCCTTGAAAAAACCCCGCCGGAGCTTGCCGCCGATATTATTGACCGCGGCATAACCCTTACTGGCGGCGGCGCGCTGCTGCGCGGCTTTGCCGAGCTTATCGCCGAGGAAACGGGCATGCCGGTATCGGTTGCGGCAAATCCGCTTGACTGCGTGGTTTTGGGCACCGCAAAGCGGCTGGAAGCCGACAGCGGCTTTGATAACTACGTTTTCCGCCGCGGTAAACGTTTCAGATAAAATAATTTTGGAGGGCGAAAAATGCGATTTTTCTTTCGCAGCCGTCAATTTAAAATAATAATAGCCACTGCGGCGGCGCTTATAGCCGTTTCGGTAATATTCGCCTTTTTCGGCAGCAGAATGTCGCCGCAGGCGGATATTATGGGCACTCTTACCGCGCCCTTCCGCTCGGCGGCGGAAAAGGTGACCGGTGCGGTTTCCGATTTTATTAACGCCTACTCAAAGGGCGAGCAGTTGGCGCTTGAAAACGCCGAGCTTAAAAGCGAGGCGGCCGAGCTTAAAAAGAAGCTTGCCGAATACGAGCAGGCGGTGGAGCAAAACGAGTTTTACAAAAACTACCTTGAAATAAAGGACGACCACAAGGACTTTAAGTTCACCCCCGCAACCCTAATTTCGCGCGACCGCGAGGACCCCTACAATGGCTTTGTTATAAACAAGGGCTCTGTAAACGGCGTTGCGGCGCATGACCCGGTAATAACCGAGGAGGGGCTGGTGGGCTACATAGGCGAGGTGGGGCTTACCTCCTCAAAGGTAGTAACCATTTTAAGCGCGGAATTAACCGCCGGCGCGCTTGATAACCGCACCAACGATTCGGGCATAGTATCGGGCACGGTGGAGCTTGCCAAAAAGGGCGAGACTAAATTTTTCAACCTTTCGCGCACCTGCAATATCGCCGTGGGCGATTACGCCGTAACCTCGGGCGAGGGGGTATTCCCCGCAGGGCTTTTAATAGGCACTATACAGGCGATTGGCAGCGATAAATACAATACTTCGATTTATGCCGATATAAAGCCCTTTGCGGATATTGATAACCTTAAAAACGTTATGGTTATAACCGAGTTCAGCGGGCAGGGGGAGATAGGGAAATAATTCGGAATGCGAAATTATGAATGCGGAATTTTTTCCCTGAAAAGAATTAAATTTGCAGTAGTAGGGGAATCCAAAGGGGAGTTTGCCCCTTTGGTCATTCAGGAAGGTTCGGAAACCCAATTGAAAGGGTGTCCGACGGTTCTTTCCCCTATTTCTGTCCGCACAGAAATAGGGTGCCCTGCGCGGCACGAGCGCAAAAATGTTAGTTTAGCAGCTTTATTTAAAAAGGAGGAATGGTTATGAACGAAAAACACAGCGTTAAAGCTGCTGTTATAAGCTTTTTTCTGTTCGCCCTCCTTTTTTTGCTGCATTACTCCGATGTAATAAGCATAAGCATTAAAACCGCCACGCCAATAATTCTTTTGCCGCTTTTGTGCGCATTTTCCATTTTTTCCACCCCTGCGGCAGCCGCCGCAACGGGGCTTGTATTAGGCGTTTGTATGGACTCCGCCGCCAGCGGCACGCTTTGCTTTAACGCGATAGTTTTAATGCTTTCGGCGGCGCTGGTTTCGGCTTCGTCTTCCCGTCTTTTCAACCGCAACCTGCGCTCGGCGGTGCTGCTTTCGTTTCTTTTAACCCTTTTTTATTTTGTTCTGCGCTGGCTTATTTTTTACGCGTTTACCGTGAGCGCGCAGGATAACCTTACCTACCTTTTGCACTATGCTTTCCCGAGCGTTATTTATACCAATGTATTTATTTTTCCTTTTTATTTTTTATATAAAAAGTTAGGCTGACCTAAGCCTAAGAAAGGAGGCGGTTTTTAATGCCGTTTCAGAAAAGAAGTCAAACAAGGCTTACGGTTATAGCCGTGTTTATGGTTTTCGTGCTGCTGCTTTATGCCGCGCGTATGTACTCGGTGCAGATTATCCACGCGGCGGAGTATACCGATAAAAACGATGGCGCCGCATCTGTCAGAACGGCGGTTTTAAAGGCGCGCCGCGGTGAAATTCTTGATTGTTACGGCAGGCAGATAGCCGTAAACCGCGATGGCTATAATGTGGTTTTCAACCGCGCCTATGTTAAAAACGACAGCCTGAATGACGTTATTTTAACCCTTATAAGGCTTTTTGAAAAGCAGGGCGTTGAGTGGAAAGACGAAATGCCGCTTAATATGACCGCGCCCTACGGCTTTAAGGAGGGCGAGAGCACGGACAAGCTTATTTCAAAGCTGAAGCTTGCGCACTATGCCACGGCGAAAAACTGCCTTGACGCCGCAATAGAAAAATATGACCTTAAAGATTACACGCCTGATGAGCAGCGCAAAATTGCCGGCGTGCGCTACGGAATGGATATAGCCGATTTTTCAATTTCCTACCCCTATACCTTTGCGGAGGATATTCCCACAGAGCTCATGCGCAAGGTTTCCGAGGCGGGCTTTATGCTTTCGGGCGTATCGGTTGAGGTGGTTCCGTTCCGCGAATACCCCGATACCTCGCTTGCCGTTAATCTTATAGGCACGGTGGGACCTATATTTGCCGAGGATTGGGAGGAATACAAGAAAAAAGGCTACTCATATGATGATAAGGTGGGCAAAAGCGGTATTGAAAAGTGGGGCGAAGAATATCTTCGCGGAACAGACGGCGAAATAACCTACCGCATAGACCAGAACGGCAACATTATTTCAAGCGCGGTAACAAAGGAGCCGGTTTCGGGCAAGACCGTAATGCTAACGCTTGATAAAAAAATGCAGCGCCGCGTGCAGGACTCAATAGCTACTACCGTTAAAAAGCTGCAAAGCGAGGGCGGCACCGCGGTTGCGGGGGCGGCGGTTGCAATACACATTGACTCGGGCAAAATAATATGCGCCGCGAATTACCCGACCTACGATTCCGCCACAATAGGCGAAAATTACGAGGCACTCACCAAAAACCCCGCAAAGCCGCTTACCGACCGCGCTTTTCAGGGCGTTTACCCCATAGGCTCAACCGCAAAGCCTGCGGTTGCCGTGGCTGCAATGGAAAACGGGCTTTACCATGTGGGCGAAACGGTAAACTGCGTAAGAAAATACACCTATTTTGACGATTACCAACCGAGCTGCCTGCACTATGACGGACCCATAACCCTTAAAAACGCGCTGGCGAAAAGCTGCAACTACTTCTTTTTTGAAATGGGTAAGCGTATAGGCGCAACCCGCCTTACCGATTATTTCAAGCAGTTCGGCTTGGGCGTTGCTACCGGCGTTGAGGTGGACGACAGTAAGGGCATTTTAAAGAAAGCCGACGCAAACGGCGGCGGCGATACCTTACAGTTTGCAATAGGGCAGTTAAACGCCTTTACTCCGCTGCAGCTTTGCAATTATGTCGCCACCCTTTCAAACGGCGGCACGCACTACCGCGCAAGCCTTATAAGCAAAATAGTATCCTACGATATGTCGGAAACCTTTGACGAAAGCGCGCCCGAGGTTATGAATAAAATCAAAATATCCGATACCACGCTTAATGCCGTTAAAGAGGGTATGCTCTCTGTTACAGAGGACGGTACGGGACGTGCCGCGCTTGGCAACTACCCCATAAAGGTGGGCGGTAAAACAGGTACGGCACAGGTAAACGGCAAGGCGGACCACAGCTTGTTTATAGCCTTTGCACCCTTTGAAAACCCCGAAATTGCAATATCGGTGGTTTTGGAAAACGGCGCTTCGGGCTTTTCGGCGGGCGGAATAGTTAAGGATATACTGGACGCCTACTTTTACGGCAGCGGCTCGGCTGATAAAAATACTGTGCCTTTTACCGTGCTTAACTGATTGACAAAAATATCCGATTGTGATAAAATATAGGAAAAGCGAGGTTTTTTAATGAGTCAGATTTTTGCCGTTACCTCGGGTAAGGGCGGCGTAGGTAAATCCACCGTTTCGGCGGGGCTTGCATTTGCCTTTGCGGGGCTTTCAAAAAAAACTCTGCTTGTCGATATGGACGAGGGGCTTCGCTGCCTCGATATTATGCTGGGCGTTGATAAATCGGCGGTGTTCGACCTTTCCGATATACTTATGGGTAAGGATATGGCTGACGCGGTTTATAGCGTGGGCGAAAGCGGTAATTTATTTCTCGTTCCCGCACCTGCCCAGGTGGGAAAAATTGACGCATTTGCCTTTTCGGGCTTTGTGCGCGAGGCGGAAAAGGAATATGATGTTATTATATTCGATTTTCCCGCCGGTATGGATTTTTCACTTTACACCTGTCTGCCTGACGGCGCGCTTTTTCTTACGGTTGCGGTGCCCGACCCCGTTTCGGTGCGGGACGCGGCGGCGGTAAGCGAAAAGCTTTCGGAAATATCCTGCACATCAAGGCTTATTGTAAACAACTTTAAGTACCGCCTTGTAAAGCGCGGAATTTTCCGCAATATCGACGATATTATCGACAGCGCGGGGCTGAGACTTTTAGGCGTTGTGCCTTCAAGCGAGGAGCTGGCGTTTCTCTCGGTCACGCACAGGCTGAAACCGAGCGGCAAGCCTATGCGGGCATTTAAAAGAATAGCCGAACGGCTTTGCGGTGAAAATATTTTACTGCCGCAGCCGAAAAAAATATAATTTTAAAAAGGGGTATAAAAAAATGACAATCGCACTTATAGCACACGACGCAAAAAAAGAGCTTATGGTTCAGTTCTGCATAGCGTATTGCGGAATTTTAAGCAGATATAACCTTGTGGCTACGGGGGCTACGGGTAAAACCGTTTCCGAGGCTACGGGGCTTAACATAGTTAAATTTTTAGGCGGCTCGCAGGGCGGCGCACAGCAGATAGCCTCACGCATCGGCTGTGATGAAATTGATTTGTTACTTATGTTCCGCGACCCGCTCAACCCCAAGCCCAATGAGCCGGATGAGCGCGCTCTTTTAAGGCTGTGCGACGTGCACAATATTCCGGTTGCCACCAATATTGCCACCGCCGAAATGCTTATTCACGGGCTTGAGCGCGGCGACCTTGACTGGCGCGAAATTGTAAAGAATAATAAATAATTCCCGGAGCATATATTTATGGCAGAAATTAACCGTGCCGTTAAGGGCACGGGCGATGTTTTACCGGCAGACAGCTATAAATGGCAGTTTGTTGAGGGTAAAATGCTTGAAACCGCCCGTCTTTACGGCTTTAACGAGATAAGAATACCGGTTTTTGAGCACACCGAGGTCTTCCGCCGCAGCGTGGGGGATACTACCGACGTTGTGCAAAAGGAAATGTATACCTTTGACGATAAGGGCGGGCGCTCTGTTACCCTGCGCCCCGAATTTACCGCCGGAGTTATAAGAAGCGCCATTGAAAAGGGGCTTGTAAACGGCGCTCTGCCTGTTAAGGCGGCGTATGTGGGCGGCTGCTACCGCTACGAAAAGCCGCAGGCGGGCAGGCTGCGCGAGTTCCACCAGTTCGGCGTTGAGTGCATAGGCGCGGCGTCTCCCGCGGCTGACGCCGAGGTTATAGCCTTAGCCGGTCAGGTGCTTGCCGCCGTGGGAATTGAAAAAATTTCGCTTGAAATAAACTCAATAGGCTGCCCCGAGTGCCGCAAGGATTACGTTGCGGCGCTTAAAGATTATTTCAGGCAGCATATTGACGAATTGTGCGATACCTGCCGCGACAGGTTAGAGCGCAACCCGATGAGAATACTTGACTGTAAATCGCCCGTATGTAAAAAAATTGCGGCAAACGCACCGGTTGTGACCGATTATTTATGCGATGATTGCCGCGCGCACTTTGAGGCGGTGCAAAAATATCTTACCGCCGAGGGCGTTGAGTTTACCGTTAATCCGCATATAGTGCGCGGGCTTGACTACTATACCCGCACGGTGTTTGAATTTGTTTCGGGCGATATAGGCGCCCAGTCCACCGTTTGCGGCGGCGGCAGGTATGACGGGCTTATTGCCCAAATGGGCGGCCCCTCCGTTCCGTCGCTCGGGTTTGCTATGGGCATTGAGCGCATAATGCTGCTGCTTGAGGCACAGAAGACCGAACTACCGAAACCCACCCCCTGCGATATTTATATTGCCGCTATGGGGGAAAACGCGGCGCTTAAAGCCGCCGAAATTTGCGCGCGGCTGCGGCAGGACGGGTTTTCTGCGCAAACCGATATTTGCGGCAGAGGACTTAAAGCGCAGATGAAATATGCCGATAAAACGGGCGCGGAGTTTACCATGGTTTTGGGCGATAACGAGCTTGAAACGGGCAAAGCCCGCCTTAAAAATATGGCAAGCGGCAGCGAAACCGAGGTAAGGCTTGAAACCCTTGCGGACGAGCTGCTTTCCGCTATACATTCCTCCGCACTTGATGATCTTGCGGACAGTATTTTAAAGCAATAAATTTTTCAGGCAATCTTTCGGTTGCCTGACTTGATTTTTTAAGAGGTGTTTAAGGTTGAAACTTGACAGAATGAACGGTATGAAACGCACCGACTATTGCGGCACGCTTACAAAGGAAAAGGCAGGCGCAGAGGTAGTGGTTGCAGGCTGGGTGCAGCGGCAGCGCGACCTCGGCGGACTTATATTTGCAGACCTTCGCGACCGCAGCGGAATAGTGCAGCTTGCGTTTGACGATACAACGGACAAGGCGGTTTTTGAAAAGGCGACCGCGCTGCGCAGCGAATTTGTGGTTATGGCAAAGGGCAAGGTGCGTATGCGCTCCTCTGTCAATACCGAAATTCCCACGGGGGATATTGAAATTGAAGTAACCGAGCTTAAAATTTTGGGCGCGAGCGAAACCCCGCCCTTTGAAATTTTGCCCGAAACCGGGGTTAAAGAGGATTTGAGGCTTAAATACCGTTACCTTGACCTGCGCCGCGCCCCGTTACAGCGCAACATTATGCTGCGCCACAAAATAGCCAAGGTAACGCGCGATTATTTTGATGAAAACGGGTTTATTGAAATTGAAACCCCCACCCTAATTAAATCCACACCCGAGGGCGCGCGCGATTATCTTGTGCCGTCCCGCGTTCATAAGGGCAGCTTTTTTGCCCTGCCGCAGTCGCCGCAGCTTTACAAGCAGCTGCTTATGCTTTCGGGCTTTGACCGCTATATTCAGCTTGCCCGCTGCTACCGCGATGAAGACCTGCGCGCCGACCGCCAGCCCGAATTTACACAGATAGACCTTGAAATGTCGTTTGTGGAAAAAGAGGATGTTTTCGCGGTTGCCGAGGGCTATATGAAACGCCTGTTTAAGGAAATACTGGGCGTGGATATTGAAACCCCGCTGCCGAGGCTTACATATACAGAGGCTATGGAAAGCTACGGGTCGGACAAGCCCGATACCCGCTTTGATATGAAGATTAAGGATATTTCCGATATAGTTGAAAGCTGCGGCTTCGGCGTATTTGCCGATACGGTTAAAAACGGCGGCACGGTAAGAGCCGTAACCGCCAAAAACGCCGCCGGCGTTTACACGCGCAAGGAAATTGATAAGCTGACCGAGGAAGCCAAGGGCATAGGCGCTAAGGGTCTCGCCTTTATCCGCTGGGTGGAGGATGAGCCTAACTGCTCCTTTGCGAAGTTTATGACGGCGGACGAAATGAAAGCCATATACGAGCGCACGGGCGCCGAAAAGGGCGACGTTGTGCTGATAGTAGCCGACCGCAAGAAAACCGTGCTTTCTGTGCTTGGCGCTTTGCGCCTTACCGTTGCAAAGCGGCTTGAAATTATCCCCGATAAATACAACCTGCTTTGGATAACCGAGTTCCCGTTCTTTGAGTACAATGAGGAAACCGGCAACTGGGACGCTATGCACCACCCGTTCACAAAACCGCTTGACGAGTGCATACAGTACCTTGATTCCGCCCCCGAAAAGGTTTTTGCCGACGCATACGATTTGGTGCTTAACGGCATTGAGTTATCAAGCGGCTCTATACGAATAACCGACCCCGAGCTGCAAAAGCATATGTTTGAGGCGCTGGGGCTTTCCGATGAGGAGGCATACGCGAAGTTCGGCTTCTTAACCGACGCGTTCCGTTTCGGCGCGCCGCCGCACGGAGGTATGGGCATAGGGCTTGACCGCCTTACAATGCTGCTTTGCGGCTGCGATAATTTGCGTGACGTTATTGCTTTCCCGAAGGTCTCAAATTCAAGCGAGTTAATGTCCGGTGCTCCCGCAGAGGTGGATAACACGCAGCTTAAAGAGCTTTCAATAAAAATTGATAATTGATATTCATTAAAAAAGCAACCCGATGGCAGAAACCGTCGGGTTGCTTTTTTGTTATAGACAAGGGCTACTATGATTTTATGGTGTCGATAAACCGAGCTTTTTTATAACGCGCTGTGTGTTTTCAAAGGTATCCTCAACATTCAGCGAGATATAGGTGTATCTGAAATTCTTATCCACGCCGCTTATTTGAAGATTAAACAAACTTTCATCGGTTATGCTTTTATAGGTTGCTTTGGGCAAATCCGAAATATACGCCTCCACAAGCTCTTTGAGCTGCGCCTCGGTTACGGCAATTTCTTTTGTTCCTACCTCTTCGGTGGAGTTTTCATCGCCGTCCGCCGAGACATAGCCCGTGGTGTAAACAGAGCGGTTGGTTGTTATATTTCCCAGTATTTCGCTGCGTATGCTGTTTATATGCTCGGGGCTTTTGTAAAGTTCAAGCAGCAGCGGCATATAATTTGAATAATTTATTCTGTTATAGGTCCGTACAAAATGCCTGCCGTTTTTAAGGGTGTAGTCAATATTCAGGTAATCCCCGCCGTCGTCTTCATTATTTACTATTTTCCCATGGAGCTGCAACACCGTTTCGGGCTCCTTCACAGTCATTTGCATGCCGGTAAACTCTACGGTTATGCTTTCTATTTTATTTGCGGCAGGGACGCGCTTGCTGTAACCGAAGCAGCCGGTTACAAGTATCACGGTGAACGAGCCGAGCAGCGCTACGGATACCGCGCCCATAATTGCGGATTTTTTAATTGTTTTAAACCCGCGGTCATTAATTGCGCCGAAGGTTATTGCCGCAAGCACGCCGCCGACAACCGCAAATACCCAGAAGACGAGGTTAATATCGCCCTCGGCGAATATTGAGCCTACACCGAACGCGCCGAGAACACCTACTATAAGCCCGCAAACTATATAAATGAAGTTGTACGCATAGGAGATGCCGCTTTTTTCGCTCTTTCTGCCGCGATAAAGCGCAACGCTTACTGCAAGCGAGAAAAAGGTGATTATAATCAGCTTTACGGCGAAAAGCACCTCTGCGCGGGCGGGTAATTCGTCCTCCAATATACTTGAGAACTCAGTAAACGCAAACCAAAACGGAGATGACGCGTCTACAATATTTTCGGTATAATTGTAGGGATAGCCGAAAAGAAAATTTTGGCAAAGTGAGGAATTTATAAGCTGGACCAGCACTATACCTACATTAAATGTAAAGAATGAGATAATAAGGTCGAAAATACTGCCGGCGCATATCATAAATATAAGCGAAAATGCCGCCAGTGCAAACAGTATAAGCAAATTAAAGGCGTAGCCCTTAAAAATCGGCTTTATGCTGCACTCAACATATTTTGAAAGCTTAAGCCCGCACATTGCGCCGTAAACCAGCGTTACGGGAATAATTATGGGCAAAATGCTTGAGATAAGCCGCGCAAACAAAAGTCCCGTGCGGGTGGTGGGTAATGAATGAAAAAAGTCGCTTGAGCTGCGGCTGTAAAGAAACGCAAAGTTTATAAACATATAAACAAGCGCCGCCGCGACCGAGGCGATAGCCGTTATCATCATAAGCAGGGGAGCTACGGCGTTTAGATTATAAGCCTTAGCCGTGTTTTCATAGATCCGCTCAATTTTAAGCAGCGTGTAAACGGGGCAGGCAAGCAGGGCTACAACCGTCATAAGCACGGTAAGCCCAGAGGTGCGTTTGAGCGAATAGGCAAGCAACCGCCTTGCGGGGTGAAAGCTATTTGGCAATGCTTTTGACGTCATATCCGTTCACCTCCAGCTCATATACAAACGTTTCTTCAAGCGACGGCTCAATACACTCCGAAAAAATGGGGGAGAGCCGGTTTATATAATTCATAATTTCTTCCTCATCGCCGCGCACTATCATTTGCAAAAGCGACCCGCTGCGCTCGGCTTTGATAACGTCAAGCCCCGAAAACGCCGATACGTCAGGCACGCCGCGAAAAGCCGCCTGAACCTTATGCAAACTGCTTTTAAGGCTGTCCACCTCATCGCTCAAGACCATATGCCCGTTATGCACAAGCCCTACGCTATCGCATAAATCTTCCAGCTCACGCAGATTGTGCGAGGCGATAACCGTAGTCATGTTCCGCCCCGTAACGCCCTCTACCAGTATGCCTTTGAGCGCCTTGCGTATAACTACGTCAAGCCCGTCGAACGCTTCGTCGAGCAGCAGATAATCGGGGGAAGAGGCAATTGCGGTTATAAGCGCCGCCTGCCGCTGCATACCCTTTGACATTGTGGATATTTTAGCCTTATAATCAAGCGGAAAAACTTCAAGCAGGCGGTTGTAAAGCGTGTTGTCAAAGCGAGGGTAAAGCCTGCGGTAAAAATCCGCCGTTTCTTTTATTGAGGCGTTCGGCATAAAATACGGCGTGTCGCCGAGGTAGGCAATGCGTGCTTTTATTTGCGGGTTATCAAATATTTTTTCGCTGTTTGCCGTAATGCTGCCGCCGTCAGGCATATACACGCCCGATGCAAGCCTTAAAAGGGTTGATTTTCCCGAGCCGTTTGAGCCGACAAGCCCGTATATAGAGCCCTCGCCTATAGTAACGTTTACAGAGTCGAGCGCCTTTTTGCCGCCGAATATTTTAGTGAGGTTTTCAGCCTTTATCATTTCGCGCCCTCCTCTTTTTCAAACATTTCTGAAATTATTTCCAAAAGCTCCTTTTCCTTTAGCCCCAACTCAGCCGCGGCGGATACCGCCGCGCGGAAATCTCTTTTTGCCGACATTATAACCGCCGTGTCCGCTGCAGCGTCATCCGATATAAACGACCCTTTGCCCTTTACCGAGTATATAATGCCGCTGCTTTCAAGAATCTGGTAGGCTTTTTGTATAGTATTCGGGTTTACGCCCAGCTCCACCGCAAGGGCGCGCACGCTCGGCAGCTGCTCGCCGCTTTCAACGAGTCCCAGCGCCTTCATCCGCACAAAGCCGTTCACTATCTGGTCGCAAATAGGAACACCGCTTTTATAATTAAGCTTGAGCATAACGCACCTCCCCGAAACTGTATTAGTCTTTGTAGTACAGTTAAATAATACACTGTAACGCGCCGTTTGTCAATAAAAAATTTATGAATTTTATCATCTTGCAAAAAATGCCGAAAGTTGTATAATATAATCAGTCTGTTGATAAACCACAATTCTATTTTTGCGGCGTTCACGCCGCATTTAAGTTTTTCCGCTGACATGTGCGGCGGAAAAACACCTTATAAGCGAAAAATAGCTTAAAAAGCTATTTTTCAAGGGCACTGGGGTGAGTACCCACGGGGATAGAGTGCAGTCCGAAAATCTCTGATTTTCGAGCGAGCGGCATTCCCGGTGGGGAGCGTGTCGAAAAAATCGACACGCTCAATATAATAGTTTTAAAAATACTTTAAGGGGTTGTTTATTTTGGGTGCATACGGATATTTACTTGCATTGGCGCTTATATTGCTTTTTACTAAAATTTTCGGGCTTGCAACCGCACACGTTCATCTGCCGCAGGTAGTGGGCGCGCTTATCGCGGGCATACTTTTGGGGCCCAGCGGTATAGGAATACTTCACGAATCGGATTTTCTTACCAAAACCGCCGAAATAGGCGTTATAATGCTGCTTTTCATAGCGGGAATCGATACGGATATAAACGAGCTTAAGCACACGGGTCCCGCCGCCTGCTTAATAGCCGTTTTGGGCGTTGCGGTGCCTATAATCGGGTGCGGCGGCGTTTACTGGCTTTTCTTCTCGCGCAGCCTTTCATATGCGAGCTTTATGAAGTCGGCGTTTGTGGGCATTGTTTTTGCGGCGACCTCAGTAAGCATAACGGTTGAAACGCTAAACGAAATGGGCAAGCTTAAAACAAAGGTGGGGGCAACGCTGCTTTCCGCCGCTATAATTGATGATATTATAGGTATAGTGGTATTAAGCATTTTATCGGCCATGAGCGACAGCTCGGTCAGCCCCGCAATTGTAACCCTTAAAATATTCGGGTTCTTTATATTTACCGCCGTTGTAGGGTTTATTGTATATAAAGTGTTCAAGCGCATAGCGATAAACCACGCAACAAGCCGCCGCGTGGCGGTGTGGGCAATGGCTTTCTGTTTTATTATGGCGTTTTGCGCCGAAAGATTTTTCGGCGTGGCGGATATTACAGGCGCATATTTTGCGGGCGTGATACTCTGCAACGTTACCGATTCGCGCCAGTATGTGGCAAAAAAGGTGACCGCCGCATCGTACCTTGTTTTCTCCCCGGTATTCTTTGCGGGAATAGGGCTTAAAACCGAGCTTAACGGCATAACGCCGAATATAATAGTTTTCGCGCTGGTGCTGGCGGTAATGGCGGTAATAACTAAAATTATCGGCTGCGGGCTGGGAGCTAAAATCTGCAAAATGACCCCGCACGAGTCCTTAACCGTAGGCGTGGGAATGGTGGCGCGCGGAGAGGTTGCGCTTATGGTGGCGCAAAAGGGCATTGAAAGCGGAAATATTGACCCCAAGGTATTCCCCGCAATAGTGCTGTGCGTGGTAATAGCCGCGCTTATAACGCCGGTGCTTTTAAAACTTGTTATTTCAAAGGGTGATAAAAAAGCCCCGATGGACGGGGAAAAAATTTCGGTAAATGCTTAAAATCGGTTTTTGGATTTCCTAGATTAATAATTTTGCCGCCCACCAAGGCTTCCTTCTTTTGCGATGCTGAAGTTCTTAATGAATTTATCTTATCGGTCAATAATACCGATTGATTCTTATTTGTATGTAATCTTCAAATAAAAACACTTGACAAATTTTCCGCTATGGAAAGTATTGTACTTTAATTGTATTGTCTAAACAAAATGTCGGTATCGGATTTTCCCGATACCGACATTTTTTAATCCTTTAATCTTTAATGTATTCAAGTATATCGTTTATATCGCAGTCAAGCGCTTTACATAGCTTATCAATCGTCTTTGTTTCAATATTTTCATTGTTTTTAAGGCGTCTTACGGTTTTGCTGTCAATACCGCTTTTCTCTCTTAAATAATAAGTGGATATATTTCTTTTTTCCATAGTCTTCCACAGTCGGTCAAATTTAATCATATAACCCTCTCCTTGACAATTCTTATTATGGGGGTTATAATCTTTAATATTAAGGGGATATAATCCCCATATTAAGGAGAAATTTTTTTGACCTGCACTTTTTTCGGGCATAAGAACACACCGGATAAAATTATATCGGTATTAAAAAATAGCCTCATATACCTAATAAAACAAAAGGGCGTTAATCTTTTTTACGTTGGAAACCACGGAAATTTTGATTATACCGTTTATAAAACTTAAAAAGATATTTCAAAGGAGTACAGTATTGCTTATCGGGTTGTTCTGGCTTATTTACCTGAAAAGCAACAGGATTATAATTACTTAGATTTTTCCGATACGATTTTACCTCCGGGGATTGAAAGTGTTCCTAAAAGATTTGTAATAAACTTCAGAAATAATTATATGTTGAATAATTCAGATATAGTTGTAACCTACATTACTCAATTTATATCATCTCACGCAGCGAAATTTAAAGAAAAGGCTGTAAAAAAGAAGAAAGAAGTAATCGAACTTTCAGATATATCTAAACACAAAATGGATGTGTAAAAAAACACTTGACAAATGTTAGACTATGTATTATAATTGCAGTGTTGCAATCCAAAGACAGCAGGTGACCGCACAGGTCGTAAGTTTTTCGCCTGCCGAGGTGTGCGCTTAAATAATTATGTTTATTTATGCCCGTCCTGATGTCTTTGGACGGGCATTATTTATACTTTCGGAGGTGAAAATTAAATGCCAAACGCTTCAGTTCTTGAGAAAAAGCAGCAGCAGGTGGCAGAGCTTGCCGAAAAAATAAGCGGCGCAGTTACCGGCGTTATTGTTGATTACAAGGGTATTACCGTTGCCGACGATACGGCGCTCCGTAAAGAGCTCCGCGAAAACGGGGTTGAGTACTTCGTTGTTAAAAACACTATTTTAGGCCGTGCTATCGAGGGTACTTCCGTTGAGGGTATGAAGTCTGTTCTAGAGGGAACAACCGCTCTTGCCCTTTCTAAGGAGGATTACACCGCAGCGGCACGCATACTCTGCAAATTTGCCGAGGGTCACGAAAACTTCAAGGTTAAATCGGGATTCCTCGACGGCGAGGTAGTAGATATTGCTACTATTGAATCTCTTGCAAAGCTCCCCACAAAGGAAGTTCTTCTTGCAACCGTTTGCAGTGCGTTCCAGGCTCCTATCGCAGCCTTTGCACGCGCATTGCAGGCAATCGTCGATAAAGACGGATCCGCAGACGCGGAATAATTTTTAAAAAAATAATTTAAAATCGGAGGAAAATAAAATGGCATCTGAGAAAATTGCAGCTATGATTGAAGAAATCAAAGCTCTTACCGTTCTTGAGCTTTCTGAGCTCGTTAAAGCAGTAGAAGAGGAATTCGGCGTATCCGCAGCAGCGGCAGTAGCAGTAGCGGCTCCGGCAGCAGGCGGCGCGGCAGCGGCTGAAGAGAAGACCGAGTTTGACGTTGTTCTTAAGGAAGTAGGCGCTGAGAAGATTAAGGTTATTAAGGCTGTTCGCGAGATAACCGGTCTCGGCCTTGCTGAAGCTAAGGCTATTGTTGACGGCGCTCCGAAGACCCTCAAAGAGGCTGTAGCTAAGGATGAGGCTGAAGCTATGAAGGCTAAACTCACCGAGGTTGGCGCTACTGTTGAGCTTGCTTAATCGGCAAAACGCATAATCTAAGTTAAAAAATGGGCTGTTGCACTGCAACAGCCCATTTTAATTTTACCTAAATTTTCACCGTTTTGCGGTATTCCTCGTAATCCTTATTCCAGCGGGAAAAGCCCTTATCGGTTCGGCGGTCGGTAAGCTCGTAATTGCGGCTTAAATAATCGCCTAAAAACATTGTACATTTTCTCGCGCCGCGGTTGTTGAGGTGGTTGCCGCCGTCGCGCGTGTCGGTCTTCCAGTTAAAATCAAACCGCGCGCGGTCTATGTTCATATCAATAAACGGAACGTTGTTTTTCTCGGCAAAGTCCTTTACCGCGTTGTGCTTACGGTAGCTCCATGAGCTTTGCGAGGGCAGCTCTAACAGTATTACCTTAATGCCGTTTGCGTTGCAGGCTTTAATAAAGGCGTTAGCCGCAGTTTTTGCGGCAAGCGGTATTTCCGCTTTTTCTTTGCTCTTAACCATATATTCCCCGCCCATATAGCCCTTAACATCATTGCTGAGCCACTGACCCTTGGGCGCGCAGTGTGCGGTAAAGCGCGGCTTTTTCAAAAGCTCATCGGGTTTTACTCTTTTCCAGCGATCGTGGTACTGAAAAACCGAAAAGCAGGAGCCGAGCGAGGTATTTATAATTTTCGCGGCGCTTTCCACCACCTTTGATTTTGTAAAAAAGCCGTCGGTCTCTAAAATTACCACCTTGGGCTTGTGGCATTTTAAAATATCGTTCAGCATAACATACGCCTGCGCCACGGTCTGCCGCCCCTCGCCGCTTACATATGACGTGTAGCCGTAATTTTTCCAAAGCTCCATAGGCGAAAAGCCGCTGTATGCATCGGAATTGCCTATAACGGCAACGTCTATTGTATTTTTCGGCTCGGAGTAAAAGCCATGGGCGCTGGGGTTTACTATGCCTGCCTCTTTCGTGTTATCCTTAGGGGCGAGCATATATGAAAACGACACCACCGAAAGTATAAGCACGGCAAAAAAGCTTACCGCGCGTATAAGGTTTTTAGCACCCTTTTTCATAAAAATCACCTCTTAAAACTCAATCTGTCAAATAACTTTAAATTTAACTTTCGCGGCGTTCACGCCGCATTTATGTTTTTCCGCTGACACGTGCGGCGGAAAAACACCTTGTATAAGCGAAAAATATCTCAAAACTGTCCGTAAATAAAGTCCACAGCCTCATAGCCTATGCCGTAAGCGCCGAAGATTATAACCGAAAGCACAAGCGCCAGATACACCGCCCAGCGCGCGGGTAATGCCCACTGCGCTATGCTTTCCCTTATTTCAATGCCCTTTTCCTGCAAAAGACTGACGGTGAAAATTACCGCCGCGCCTATGGCGGTTATAAGAAAATCCGCCCTATCCATACCGCACAGCAGCACGTCCTTTAAAAATGTGCCGCCGCCGAAATCGGTAACTATGCGCTTTATCATAAAGAGCCAGTCGCACACGGTGTCTGCACGGAAAAGCATCATTCCGCCTACTACCAAAATTAAAGTCCTGAATATTCTGAATATATTTATAGACGCCGAGTCCCGCTTAATTTTAAGCGCGGAGAAGAATTTCGCTGTAAGCGGCTCCGCGTACATTCCGAGCATCATTATTATGTAATAATAAAGCCCGTAAACAATATATTTCCAGCCTGCGCCGTGCCAAAAGCCTATGCCGAACCAGGTGAAAAACAGGGCGAAAGATGCGGGAACGAGGGATCCCAAAAATTCATTCAGATGCTCCTTTGCAAAGCGCGAAAGCCTCATAAACGGCTTTGAAAGCGAGACGGAATAGAAAACATAGTCTTTAAGCCACGCACCGAGGGTTATGTGCCACCGCCGCCAAAATTCGTTTACCGATTTTGAGAAAAAGGGGCGGCAGAAGTTTTCAGACATTGTAACGCCGAACAGCTGCCCGCTGCCTATTACAATATCCATACAGCCCGAAAACTCGGCGTAAATCTGCAGGGTGTAAAGCACGCCCGCCAAAAGTATTACGCTGCCCGAGTATTTGCCCGCGCTGCCGAACACCTCTGAAACCAGTA
Source organism: uncultured Oscillospiraceae bacterium (assembly GCA_900547305.1). Classification (GTDB taxonomy): domain Bacteria; phylum Bacillota; class Clostridia; order Oscillospirales; family Acutalibacteraceae; genus UBA737. The sequence continues at coordinate 31,966 of URGH01000011.1, forward strand.
TGTTCGCGCGGTCGGCTATAACCATTTTTTTGAAAAGCCCCCACACTATGCGCTGTAAAGCAAAGGCGGTGCGGTCGTAGTCAAACGGGTGCCCCTCGTAAAGATTATCGGCAAGCAGATCGTACCTGCCTATCGGACCCTCCACTATCTGCGGGAAAAAGCTTAAAAACAGGGCTAATTTTCCGAAATTTTCGGTAGCGCGGTATTTGCCGCGGTATACGTCTATAATATACCCCGCCGCCTGCAGAGTGTAGTAGGATATTCCGAGCGGCAGTATAAACTTTAATTTCGGCAGATGCGCCCTAATATGCACAAGATGTGCCAAAGATTTCGCCGTGTGCAGGAAAAAGCCCGAGTATTTTAAAACCAGCAGTATGCCGAAAACAAAAAGCACCGCCGATACCACAACCGCTTTCTTCTGCCATGCGATATTCGCTTTCAGTTTTTTTCGGTCTTCCTTTTCAAGCCCTTTTTTAGCAAGGGCAAAGCCGTCGTTTATCTTGTTTATAAACACTCCGGCAAAATACACCGCCGCGGTGGTAATAACAAGAAAAACCGCCAGCTTGCCGCTGTTTATCATATAAAAAATATAGCTTGAAACAAGCAGCACTACCCACTTGTATTTTTTCGGCGACAGCGTGTAGCATAAAAACACGCTGCCCAAAAAAAGCAGAAGATAACTGTACGAGGTATAGCTCATAGCGGTTATTCGTCCTCTAATCTTTTAACCATTGCATGAATTGCCTCGGCACTTTTAAAGTTCTCGGGCACAATGTCAATAGGGGTTATTTCGATATCAAATTCATCATTAAGCTCGCTGACCAGCTGCACTATTTTAAGTGAATCCAGAATTTTATCCCCTATAAGGTCGGTTTCGCGTGAATAATCAATTCCCGGTTTTATTTCTTCCAGTATTTTTATAACCTGCTCCATTGAATATTTCTCCCCATCAGATATTTTTGTAATTAGCCGTAAGCCATTTACGGTCGGTCTTGCCGTTTGCGTTTATCGGCATTGCCTTTATGCGTATTATTTTTTGCGGCAGCATATAATCGGGCAGTCGGCTTTTTAATGCGTTCATTATTTCCGCCGAGTCCTTTTGCCTTCCTGTGTAAATAAGGATTATTTTATCCTCGGCTTTATCATATACGACTGCCGCGGAGGAAAGCCCCTCAGACGCATACGCCGCAGCCTCAATTTCGCCGAGCTCTATTCGATAACCCATATGCTTTATTTGAAAATCCTTGCGTGAAATGTATATGAGTTCGCCGTTTTCGTTCAGCTTTACAAGATCGCCCGTTTTATAAACCGTTTCGGGGTAGGCGGTGTTCAGCGGGTTTTGCACAAACGCCGCCGCAGTTTTTTCGGGGTTGTTGTAATACCCCATTGCCAAAAACGAGCCGCGGGCGTATAACTCGCCTTCTTCGCCTATTTTTGCCTCTGTGCCGTCCTCTTTCACTGCAAATACATCGCAGTTATCGCACGCTCTGCCTATCGGCAGCGTCTCGCCGTCGGAAAATTCGCGGTCAACTATATAATAGGTGCAAATATCCGTAGTTTCGGTAGGCCCGAAAAGGTTTGCGAAAAGCGCGTTCGGCAGCCTTTCACGCCAGTAATTAAGCGGCTTTACGGGCATAACCTCGCCCGCGAAAAGCACCTTTTCAAGATACTCCGGCATAATGTAATCAAGTACCTTTAAATTCGCAACTATCGACAGCGCCGATGGCACCCAATAAATTGTGTTGACCTTTCTTTCGTTCATAAACCTTATTAAGTTCATCGGGAAAGAAAAGAGCGTTTTCGGTATTATATGAAGCTGTGCTCCCGCGTATACGGTGCTGAACACATCGGATACCGACATACTGAAATAAAATGGGGTCTGGCTGCCGAAAACCGTGCTTTCGTTTATATCGAACGTATCGGCATACCATTTAATATATGCAAGCACGCTGCGGTGGTTTACAACAGCACCCTTAGGCACACCTGTTGAGCCCGAAGTAAAAAGCACATACGCGGGGTCGGTATCGACCGTATTTTCCCGTATTTCCCGAAGAACCTCTTTTTTCGGCGCACACGCCGCAGCCTCATTATAATACAGTACCGTACCGCCGAAATCAATCTCACAAATTATGGATTTGCAGGTTTCCGTCACCAAAACCGCAGCGGGGCTCAGCGTTTCAAATATTGATTTTATACGCTCGGCGGGCATATCCGCGTCTATTACCGTGTAAAAGCAGCCCGCATATAATACCCCGAACATAGCGGTCAAATTTTCAACCGACCGCCCGGCTATTACCGCAACGGGGGCTTTATATACCCCCGCCGCGGCTATTTTACTGCCGATACTCTGCGCCGTTTTTAAAAACTCGCCGTAGGTAACGCTTTTGTTTTCATCGGCAAAAACGGTTTTTTCGGGAAAGCGCTCTGACGAGCGCTCAACCATTTCAAGAATGTTTTTCATTATCTGCCCCTTATGGCGTCTATCGGACGTTTTGACGCTATGCGTTTAACAGGCAAAAAGCTTGCCGCAAACGCCACAAAAATACTCACAATCAAGAGCAAGGCCACCTGACGAACACCGAAACTCAGCACCGTTACAAGCACGCCCACATCATTGCGGATAATGCTGTTTATTATAACCGTAGCCGCAAATACGCCGATTGCCGATAAAACAAAGTTTATCATGGCAATAATAAAGCTTTCCGAGAAGAAAATTCTGAAAACATCGTTGCTGCGGGAGCCTATGGCGCGCAAAATTCCTATTTCCTGCTTTTTGTAGGAAATGCTGGTGCCTATAAAGTTGGAAAGCATTACAGCGGCAAACAAGGCAAAGCCCACACCTATCCAGAAGAAGTATTTTGAAAGGGTTTTAAGTCCGTCGTTTATGGAATCAAGCTGGAAGGTTACCGAGTTTTGTATTGCGTAGCGCACGCCGCTGTCCTCATTGTAGCAGTAAGCCACAAGCGAGTGCACCGCGCTCTTTTCCTCGGGCATTGTGCCCACGGCAAAGCCGTATATTTTATCCGTTCCCTCGGTAAGCTCGTTATAAATACCGTCGGAGCAGACAACAGTGGATTTAAGCTTTGATTTATTACCCTCGGTCACATTATCTATAACGCCTACTATCTTGCAGCCGCTTATATCCCCATTGCTGTTTTCCTTGCCGAATACATTTTTCCACATTGAAACGGTGTTTTTATTTTTAAGCAGCTTTGCGTAATCGGTAGTACCTGTCTCATTTTCCGCGTCTGTTTCGGCGCGCGTACCCGACTCATCGGAAAGGTTTGAAAGCGAATCGGCGGTTACTATAATTTCCTTATCGCCGAGGGTCTTTTTCTCGCCGTCTATCCAAATTACCTTTTCGTTTGTTATATCCGAAATACGGGCAAGGTAATTTGAGTCGGCGTTAAAATTATCGCCGTAGTAGGAAATATATCCTTCGGTTATCGGTGCCATTGCAGGTCTTTCGGCAATCATTTTATCCAAACAGCCATCGCCCACCATTGCAATTTCCGCGTAGCTGTAGCTCACCTCCGTGCTGAATTCATTAAAAAGAATCATATCCATCAGTTGTTCGGCTCTGCTTTTGTGGTCATTTTTCTCGGTAAGCGACGCATAACGCGACATATCAAAACCTGTATCTATAACGGCGGTAACAGTGTATTCTGTGCCCGAAAGCGTAAGCTTTTTGCCTAATAAATCGGTGTAGGTGTTAATTTTGGTGTAAACGGGGGTTTTGGTACCGTCCTTTGCGGTGTTGTAGGTTTTATTATCAAAATACTGCGCCTTTTTAAACACCTCGTAAATATAATCGCTCACGGCAATTTCGTTTTTAGTGCCGTCGGGCAAATTACCTGCCAGTACCTTATAGCCCATTTCCTTTAAAACCGCGTCGTTTACGGTGGCGAAGCCGTTTATAACGGGGCAATAAATATTGTAGTCGGTTTCCGTAAGCTTTATTTCGGGGTTTGTATGGCTCGATATATCTCCGTTAAATTTAAGCGGCTGATAAATACCGTGCATTTTAACATTCATGCCCGCCGATATATCGGAAATCTCCTTTTCCGAAAAGCGGTAGCCGTAATCGCGCCAGTAATCGCCCGTTTTTTTCGATTTTGCAACCGCAACCGATTTAACGCCCGAGTCAACAAGCGAATTTGTGCAGGTCTTAACATGGTTGTAAGAGCCGAAGGTATCGGAAAGCCCGAAAAGCCCGAACGCAATGCAGGAAAGCAAAATTGTTATTACAAGCCTTATTTTCTTGTGTTTAAGTCCGCTTGCGCCTATTTTAAAAGCGTTGGACATGGGCAGCTTTGATTTTATAAGCTTAAAGCCGGAGCCGTCGGCCGTTTTAATTTTTGACACATCGGTCTTTTTAAAGCGCGCGGCGGTTTTTGACTTTTCGCCCACCGTAAGCTTTAAATCGCCCGATTTCAGCTTATCTATATAGTCGTTTATGGCGGTTCTGTCTTCCTCTGTGAGGTGGTAGCCCGCGGGCACCTCTACCGTATTGCCGCAAAACTCAATGCCGTCGGGTGTTTCGGCTTGTTCCGCCTCGCTGTCAAGCTCCACGTCGCTTATAACCTGCCCGTCGGAAAGCTCTATTATTCGGTCGGCATATTGCTCGGCAAATTCGCGGTCGTGCGATACAACTATTACAAGCTTTGTTTCGGATAGCTTTTTAAGCGTATCAAATACCTGCTTGCCCGTAGCCGAGTCAAGCGCGCCCGTAGGCTCATCCGCCATTATTATTTCGGGTTTTTTAACAAGGGCGCGGGCTATTGCTACGCGCTGCTTTTGTCCGCCCGATAATTCGTTGGGCTTTCTTGCGCCGAAGCCCTCTAAATCAACCTGCTTTAAAATATCGTTAATTTCGCTGTCGGACGCCCGTCTTCCCTGCAGCTCTATTGCAAGGGCTATGTTTGCGCCTACCGAAAATTCGTCAAGCACATTGTATTCCTGAAAAATAAAGCCGACATAGGTGTTTCTGTAAGAATCGAAATGTTGCTGCTTGAAATTCTTTGAGGAAACGCCCTTAATTATTATCTCGCCGCCGTCGTACTTATCAAGTCCGCCAAGCACATTAAGCAGGGTGGATTTACCGCTGCCCGATTTACCGAGCAGGAAAACCATACCCTTTTCGGGAAACTTAAGGCTTATTTTATTAAGCGCCGTAACCGGCACGCCTTTTTTCGGTTTATAAATTTTAACAAGCTCTTTTGTTTCTAGCATAATAGCCTCCTGTTTTTATCGTACCAACTGTACTAATTTGAATGGTACAGCTGTATCATACCACGGGTTTCCCCTTTTGTCAATATTTATTACAATTTTTTAACCTTTTGCAGTTATCGGCTCCCTTCTTTTTAACGTAAGTTAAAACAGAGGGGAGCTGTCGTGCGTATGCACGACTGAGGGGTATTCAATCAAGCTTTAGCTTTTACAGCGCCTTAGTCTCTAACAACCCTTCCGTCAGCCATGCGGCTGCCACCTCCCCTTACACAGGGGAGGCTGTAAAACGGATTCACTTCCCCTTTTTTCGGCAGATATAATTATATATTGCAATACCTGCAAGACTTATAACCGCCGTAAGCGCGAAAACTATAATTGCGAACTTATAATTTGCCATTCCGAGGGCGCTGCCCCCGATAGTGGACGTTATGACCGACGGAAACCGCGCAACCGACACAATAAGCAGAAATCTTGAAAACTTAATATCGGTAAGCCCAACGGCGTAGGTAAGCAGGTCCTTAGGCGTGCCCGGCAGAAAGAAGACCACGGCGGTAATAAAATCAAGCCGCTTTTCATCCTGCAAAAATTTAAGCTTTTTAATTTTTTCAATATCAAAGAAAACCTCTACCAGCTTTACGCCGAATTTGCGCACAAGCCCGAAAACCATAACGCTGCCGAGCGTTATGCCCACAACCACAAGTATTGTGCCCTCAACCGCGCCGAAAGCATAGCCCGCGCCTATTTCAAGCGGCTCGCCGGGTACTAAGGCTATTACCACCTGAAAAATAACCATACCTATGAATATAAAGCGGCTCCATATTCCGTGGGAGTCCACCCACTCGGAAAACGCACCCTTTGAGGATACAAGCTTTATCATAGGCTTGCCTACAAACCAGGCTACCGCCGCCGAAAAAACAATCAATGCTATTATCACGGCTATGCTTATTATCTTCTTTTGTTTATCGGTCAGTGCGGATTCATTTTTCTTTAAGTTCAGCAAGGCTTGTTTTCACATCCTTTTTAAAAGCTTCCCATTTATCGGGGTTGTTTACATAGTAAATGGGGCAAAGCTTACCCGTAACGTCATAGTGGCGAATAACGTTATCCCCCGAAAGCCCCGTTTCCTTTAAAAGCCAGGCTGTAAGCTTTACCACTGACGTATAGGTTGCGTCGTTGAACTTTCCCGTACCGTCGGGGTGGCACACCTCTATGGAAATAGTGTCCTTATTTCGGTTGTTGCTCGCCGCCGAGCGCTCCCACAACGGCAGACACTGTATAATTTCGCCTTTAAGCCCCACCACAAAGTGCGAGCTTACCTCGGTTTCATCCTTATCGAAAAAATCGCGGTTGTTCTGCGCCGTGGTGCCGGGGTTGCCCACATAGTGTATTACAATATCCTTTATATCCTCAAGCTGCGTTCCCGTTCTGGCAGTCGTATGAACGTGAATTAACTGCGGGTCTATAAAATCGGGTATTTCAATTTTTTGCAGCCTTTCCGCCGCGCTTGTTTTCTTCGCCGTCGGTAAAACCGCCGCATCTGCCCCGCGTGTGAAAATTCGCTTTATTCCTATGCCCGCGCCCACTATGCAGGCGGCAATAAGCGCCGTGCATAAAAATCTTCTCGCTATTATTTTTCTTCTGCGTTTTTTGCGCCGTTCGTAATATGCGCGGCGTTTTCCGTAATTTTCCTCGTACATTTTATCCCCGTTTCATACATTATAGTCCGCTGCGCCTTAAAACTCAAGGTGCATTTATTAAATCAAATTCCAGCGCGGCTTTAAACAGATCGCCGTCAATATCTATGTGCATATCGCCGCCCTGCAATTCGGTAAGGCTGCGCGCTATTGAAAGCCCCAAGCCGCTGCCCTCGGTATTCCGCGAGGTATCGCCCCGCACAAAGCGCTCCATAAGCTCATCACCCGAAATATTAAGCGGATATTTCGATATATTTTTAAAGGTTATAACGGCTTTTCCGCCCCTTACGGTCAAATCCATATATACCCGCGTGCCGGGCAGCGAATATTTGCACACATTCCCCGTAAGGTTTTCAAGCACGCGCCACAAATGCCGCCCGTCCGCCATAATTTTAACCGGCGCATCGGGAACGGTCAGCACTGGGGTCAGCCCCGCGTTTTTAAGCCGCTCGTCAAATTCGCCTACCGTTTGCGAGAGCAAAACGCCCGCGTCGCACTCCGAAAGCTCCACCTTTAAGCTGCCGCTTGACGCCTTCGATGCCTCTACCAAGTCCTCAATCAGCTTTTTAAGGCGGCTCGACTGCCTGTCAAGCACAGCTACATATTCCTTTATTTTCTCGTTTTCGGGCTGCTCCTTTTTAATTAAATCAACGTAATTTATAATTGATGTAAGCGGGGTTTTAATATCGTGCGAAACGTTGGTTATAAGCTCGGTGCGCATACGCTCGCTTTTCATTTTTTCATCCACCGCGTTTTGCATACCCGCGCTTATGTTGCTAAGGCTGCCGCAAAATTCGCGAAATTCGGGGAACATATACGAGGTATCGATTTTATAATCAATATCCCCCTCGGCTATTTTTTCACCGCCGTTTTTAATTCTTTGCAGCTGCACGGCGGTAAATATTATAAGCACCGCTATTGCAACCGCATTCAGACCCGCAAGAAACGCCAAAAACGCAATCGTCCCGGCAGACAGGCAAACAGCCGCCACAAAAAAATCAAAAATAAGCACCGCAACGCAGATAAGCGCGGTTTTTTTAACGAGCGAAAGATTTTTGAAAATAACGCCCAAAAACCCGAAAGCCTTTTTTAAACCGCTCCCTAATACACGCAGCAGCCGATATATAACGTTGTTTTTAACAAACGTTCCCGCTTTAATACGCACCGCAAAGCTGACTGTGTAAAGCAGGGCAATAAAGTAATCAAGCGAGAACATTGCCGATAAAGCAATAAGCTGAAATTCGGCGCCGGCGTAAAGATTTTCCGCAATTGCAATGTTCAGCATACCTATAACTATTATGCAAGCGGTAAGCAAATCAAAGGGTATTTTATCGGTAAATGCAAGTTTTACGCTGCCGTCCGCCTGTCTGCCCGCCGCGGCATAAATAAACACCATAGTTAAAACAAATAAAAGCAGAGCGAGAAAACCTATAAATATAATGCTGTACCTTAACGGGTACAAAAAATCCGTTAATTTAAGGTATAAAAGATTGCTGTATGAAAGCGGGTAATTTTCCGCCGCGTAAACGGTAATATCCACATCGCCCAGATATTCCTCAATGTAAATCTCATCGGGGCTTTCAACGGTTTTATGAACGCTCATATTTTTGAAAACCGCTTTGCCTATATATTTTTGATTTACATAGGTGTTTATAAGCGTTTCGCCGGTCTCGCCGTCCTGTACCGTAAAATAAGAGGTTGAAAAATTCTTTAATTCTTCGGTATTTCCCTCGCCGTAATATTCCGATATCTGTGCGGCGGTTTTGCAAAGAATACCGGCGTACTTTTCTTCCTCAATTTGCTCGGGGCTTTTGGTGTAAAACCGTTCGGAATACATAAACGCCCCCGCAAAAACGCAGCCCGCCGTTAATACCGCAAACACAAACGAAAGAATTACCGCCGCGGTTTTTGCGGCAAGGCTGTATGTCAACCTTTTCATTATTTATCACCCTTTTCAAGCTTGTAGCCGTGCGCCCAAACCACCTTTAAATACTTAGGCTCGGAGGGGTTTATCTCTATCTTCTCGCGCAGGTGGCGAATATGCACCGCAACCGTGCTTTCCGCGCCGAAGGCGTCGCCGCCCCACACGTTTTCATATATTTCTTTAGGTGACAGCACCGCTCCCGCGTTTTTCATAAGCAACTTTAAAATTTCAAACTCGGTGGGGGTAAGCGGCACTTCCTCGCCCTCTGCAAAAACCTGCTTTGTTTTATCGTTAAGCTCTATCCCGCCCACGGTATAGCCGTCCTCTTTTTTTGTGCTGCCGCCGCCTAATTGCATATACCGCCGCAGCTGCGAGCGCACCCGTGCTATAACCTCAACGGGGTTAAAAGGCTTTGTAATGTAATCGTCTGCGCCCACGTTAAGCCCTAAAATTTTATCAGTGTCCTCGCCCTTGGCGGTAAGCAGAATTACGGGTATATTGGAAATTTCGCGTATTTTGGTCATAGCGGTAATTCCGTCACATTCGGGCATCATAATATCCATAAGCGCCAAATGCACCGCGTTATTTTTTACCGCCTCTACCGCCTCGTTGCCGTTGTATGCCGCAACCGTGGTGTAGCCCTCCGCCTCTAAATAAATTTTCAGAGCGGATACAATATCGCGTTCGTCGTCGCAAATTAAAATGTTATACATTCTCTCCCGACCTTTCACACCTATTGTAACAGATAAACTATTAAGAATAAAGTCACAAAATTATTAAGATTTCTTTAAGAATACTTGAAACGCCCTTAAATAAATGATATATTAAGAATATAATGCAAAACAGGCGGTGATACATATGCGGCTGGAAATTTTAAGTGCGTGCCCCGATTTTATCCGTGATTTTTTAACCTACAACGAAACCATCAAGGGAAAATCCTCAAAATCGGTAGAGCAGTATTATTCCGATTTACGCACGTTTTTCAGGTATATTCTGCTTGTCCGCGGTAAAGCGCCGCAGGGTGTTCCGTTTAATAAAATTGATATATCGGGTGCGGATATAGAGCTTGTACGCTCGGTCACCGTTTCCGACCTTTACGGATTTATGGTATACTGCAAAGAGGAGCTTCGTAACAACACTGCCACCCGCGCCCGAAAAACCTCAACGCTGCGCCTGTTTTTCAAATATATGTCGGTGCAGACGCATAGGCTGGAAAGTAACCCCGCCGACCTTTTAGAGGCGCCTAAAATAAAGCAATCGCTGCCCAAATATTTGTCGCTTGAAGATTCCCTTGAGCTTTTAAACTCGGTAGACGGCGAAAATGAGCGGCGCGACTACTGCATTTTAACAATATTTTTAAACTGCGGCTTGCGGCTTTCCGAGCTTTGCGGGCTTAATTTATCCGATATATCATCCGACGGCACTATGACCGTAACGGGTAAAGGCAATAAGGAGCGTATGGTCTACCTTAACGATTCCTGCAAAACGGCGATAAAGCGCTACCTTGAGGTGCGCCCGCACGAGGGGCTGACGGCAGAGAGCAAAAACGCGCTTTTTATAAGCCGCAACCATAAGCGCATAAGCCCGCGCACGGTTGAGCACATAGTAACCTCATATATAAAAAAGGCGGGGCTTGACGGCAAGGGACTTTCCACCCACAAGCTGCGCCACACCGCCGCCACGCTTATGTATCGGCACGGGCACGTGGATATAAGGGTGCTGAAAGATATTTTAGGTCACGCAAACCTCGGTACAACCCAAATTTACACCCATGTTTCAGATGAGCAGATAAAAGCCGCAATCGACTCAAACCCGCTTTCGTCGGTAAGGGATAAAACCAAATGACGCCGCGGAGCGGTTTTTAATTTAAAATAAAGTTACAATTATTCATATTTTCGTAATATAAATATTATATTATTGTTTTTAAATAAAAATATTAAGCGAGGGGAAACAAATGCAATATAAAATTCTTATTGTAGACGACGATGAAAACATTTGCGAGCTTTTACGCCTCTATCTTGAAAAGGACGGATTTGACACCGTGGTTGCGGGCGACGGCGAACAGGCGGTAGAATACGCGACCAAATATTCTCCCGACCTTATTTTACTTGATATAATGCTGCCCAAGCTCGACGGCTGGCAGGTTTGCCGCGAGATTCGCAAAACCAGCGAAACGCCGATAATAATGCTGACGGCAAAGGGCGAGACCTTTGATAAAATATTGGGTTTGGAGCTGGGCGCCGACGATTATGTGAGCAAGCCGTTTGATACGAAAGAGGTAATCGCGAGAATAAAAGCGGTGCTCAGAAGAACCCACGATAACGACAAGGGCTCGCAGATAAACGAGGTAAGGTACGATAAGCTCCGTATAAATCTTACAAATTATGAGCTCGAGGTAAACGGCGTTAAAATAGACACGCCGCCCAAGGAACTTGAGCTTATATATCATTTAGCAAGCAATCCCAACAGGGTTTATACAAGGGATCAGCTGCTTGACGAGGTTTGGGGCTTTGATTACTACGGCGATTCCCGAACGGTGGACGTGCATGTTAAGCGGCTGCGCGAAAAGCTCGAAAACGTTTCCGATGAATGGTCGCTTAAAACCGTTTGGGGAGTAGGCTATAAATTCGAGGTAAAATAGTTTTATGAAGCTCAAGCTTTTCAAAAAGTATTTCTTTACCACCGCGCTGATAATTATTTTCAGCCTTACGGTAATGATGATGATACTTTCCTTTGTTCTTAACAATTACCTTTCAAGAACAAAATACGAAACGCTCGGGAAATGCTCTGCCGAAGCGGCGGACTATATAGCCGAAATGGCAGTCGGGGAAATGAAAAAGGACGACCTTTTCAAAACCCTGAACGCGCTTTCTGAGGTATCGGACGTGGATATTTTTCTTGCCGACAATACGGGTTCGGTGGTGCTTTGCAGCTGTGCGGAGTGGAAAGAAAAGGGCGAATGCTATCACTCGGAGCGCATTATTCCCGAGGAAGAGCTTACGGTTGATGAAAGCCGCCCCTTTAAGCTGAAAACGCTCAATATATATAAGTCGCCGCATTATGTTGTTTCAAAGCAGATAACAAACGAAAACGGTGAAACGGTGGGAACCGTTTTCAGCACCGCTCCGCTTTCGTCTATCCGTCGGCTTATGACCACGGTGACAAAACTTTACCTGCTTTCGGCGGCTATTCCGCTGGTTATAATGTTTTTTGCGCTTTACGCCATGACATACAGGCTTACAAAGCCGCTTAAACAGATGTCGGAAGCATCAAAGGCAATGGCAAAGGGCGATTTTTCAAAGCGGATACCGGTAACAAGCGACGACGAAATAGGCGAGCTTGCGGTTTCATTCAATCAGATGACCAATTCGCTGGTTCAGCTTGAGGGAATGAGAAAGAGCTTTGTCGCGAACGTATCGCACGAGCTTAAAACCCCCATGACCACGATAGGCGGATTTATAGACGGCATACTGGACGGCACTATCGAGCCCGAACGGCAGCGCTATTATTTGCAGATAGTATCCGATGAGGTTCGCAGGCTTTCCCGCCTTGTTCAGTCAATGCTCAGCATGGCAAAACTGGAATCGGGCGAGTTTGTATTAAAGCCGGAGCTGTTTGATTTCAGGGAGTTGCTTTGCACGATAGTGGTAAGTCAGGAGCAAAGAATAGAGGCGGCTAAACTTAATATTACGGGGCTTGACGAAATTCAAAGCGTTTCGCTTAACGCGGATAAGGACCTTATTCATCAGGTCATATATAATCTGGTGGATAACGCCGTTAAGTTTACAAACGAGTCGGGCACAATAGATTTTAAGGTAAAAACCGACAGCAAAAAGCTCACCTTTACCATAACAAACACGGGAAAGGGTATTCCCGAAAGCGAACTGCCGTATGTTTTTGAAAGATTTTACAAGGTGGATAAATCCCGCTCGGCTAACAAAAACAGCACGGGACTCGGGCTTTATATTGTAAAAACAATCGTAAAAGCGCACGGCGGCAGCATTACGGCGGCAAGCCGGGAAAATAAGTTTACAGCATTCAGCGTTGTGTTACCTCTTAACAATTAAGGAGATAGAAATCATTATGGACGAGATTTTTGAAAACAAGAATACGGCAGATGAAAACGGAGAGCCGATTGCGGAAGCGCCGGCGGAACCCGTAAATGCAGAGACCCAGCCGGAAAATACCGCCATGCCCGATATTGCACAGGAAAACGAATTCCAGCCGGAGCAGCCGGAGGTTTCGGGCGCGCCCTACACGGGTGGCAATACGGAAGATTTCACGCCGCCGAACATTATAAACTATACGCCGGTAAATCCCATTGGCGATTATAAGCCGGTAAGCCGCGGTTTGAAATACTTTGCGGCGGTGCTTGCGGGGGTTGTTCTTTTAACCGCCGCGTCTGCGGGCGGGTATTTCCTCGGCAGAAGCAGCGTGCGGTCATCGGGTGACGGCAACGCCAAAATAGAGCTTGCCGCAAAGCCCGCCAAAACCGACGAAAAAACCGCCGCCGAGGTTTACGAAGAGGTTAAACAGTCGGTTGTGGGAATAATGGTTTACAATACCGCGGGGCAAGGCTCGCAGGCAAGCGGCGTTTTCTACAGCGACGACGGATATATTGTAACCAACGACCATATTTATGCCGAGGTTCCGTCGGCTAAATTTAAAATTTATACCGCCGATAATAAGGAATACGACGCTAAATATGTTGCGGGCGACCAGGTAAGCGACCTTGCCGTGCTTAAAATTGAGGGCAGCGGCTTTAAGGCGGCGCAGTTCGGCGATTCGGCGGAGCTTAATTTCGGCGAAAACGTTGTCGCCATAGGCAGACCGAGCGACGCAACCGACGCTTCCAGCATTACAAAGGGTATAATTTCATCCGTCGGCAGACGCGTCCGCACCACCTCAAACTATTCCGCTAAACTTATTCAGACCGACAGCGCAATAAACCCCGGCAGCTCGGGCGGCGCGCTTGTCAATATGTATTCGCAGGTGGTGGGAATAACCTCATCAAAGCTTGCGGGAACCGAATATGACGCCGTGGGCTACGCAATACCCACAAGAACGGTGAAGCGCATTGTAAGCGAGCTTATAAGCAAGGGTAGGGTTGTAAGCCGTGCAAAGCTCGGAATTACCTATACCGCCATAAACTCCGTAACCGCCGAGATTAACGGTTACAGCACGGTAGGACTGTATGTGGCGTCGGTAGCGGAGGACAGTGACCTGCACGGCAAGGTGAACGAGGGGGACGTTATAACCCAAATCAATAATATTGAGGTAACAAGCGACGATATAGTGCTTGATATAATTGAGGATTGCTCCGCCGGAGATACGATTTCCGTAACCGTGGTTACAAAGGCGGGAGCGGAGAAGACCTTTGACGCGGTGCTTAAAGCCAATACAAGCGAATCAAGCTACAGCACAAAAGCGCCCTCAAGCGATAAGCAGGAGGACAGCAGCTCCTCAAATTCGGGCGGTACATTTAATTTCCCGTTCGGTGAATAACCACCAAATTAGATGTTAGATGTTAGATATTAGAAAATACCCCTCAGCCAAATTAGATGTTAGACATTAGAAAGTAGATATTAGAACCCCCGCTGTTTCGGCAAACCGAAACAGCGGGGGTTATCTCTGCATGTTTCCGATTAATTATTCCTGCGATTTCAGCATGTTGTACTCGTTTGCTATGCTGAACCATGTGTTAAAGCCCACAAGCCCGCTTTGCGGCAGCCCGAAAAGGCGCTGAAAGGTATAAACCGCGTCGCGCGTTTGTGTGCCGTAATACCCCGTAACGGGAATTTCGGGTATTTCGGGGTATACCCTGCCGATATATGACAGATAGGTTTGAATATCGCTGACGTTTTCGCCCTGCGAGCCCACGCTTAAAACATAACCGGGGTATATTTTTGCAAGCCCGCTTTCGTAGCCCGCGGGGAGAGACTGCACGCTTGCGCGGTATTCGCGGTTCAAAATATTCCAAAGCGCGGCGTTTGCACGGCCTGTTACGGGCAGACCGTAAAAGCGTTGAAAATTCTCTACCGCCTGAACCGTTGCGGGGTCGAATATGCCGTTTACGGTCACGGGGTCAAGCTCGGGGTTAAGGTAGGCTATAACATCCATATAATATTGCAGCGCCTTGACCGGAAGCCCTTCCATTCCGGCAGAAAGCTCGGGCGCGTAGGGCAGAGACGCCTCGCCTATGCTTATGCCCTCGCTTGTAAGCTCGGAAAGCCGTTTCACCCCGTTATAATACCGCTTTATTGTGTACCATGTGGCTTTATCCACCTCACCTGTTGCGGGCAGCGAAAATATGCGCTGAAATTCCCGCACCGCATCCTCGGTATCAACGCCGTAAAAACCGTTTTCAAGGCGAATTTTCGGTATTGCGGGGTAGTTTTGCGCTATTCGGTTAAGCTCGGTTTGTATTACCTTAACGCTGTTGGAGTCGTCCCCCGGGCGGAGCGGCTCGCCGGGGTATGATTCGCCCGCCGACGTTACGGGTGTATCGGTAAGAATTAAAATATCGTCGCCGTAAAATCTTTTGAGTATTTCAAGCGGGGAAAGCCCCTGCTCGGCAAGAGGAACAGTGCCCCACTGCGAAAGTCCCGCGCAGGTTGAGGTGGTGCCATTGCAAAATTGGGTGAAAAGCGGCTGAATACTGCCCTCACGTACCACATATTCATCAAATATTTCGTCTACAATATCGTTTATGTTTTCAAAAATATCCCTGTCGGGAACAAAAGCCTGGTCGTACCTTGTGGTGTTGGTTATATCAAAATCATACCCGCGCGAGCGGTACCACTCGGTGTAAATTCGGTTGAGCGCATAGCTTATAATTGCGTAAATATTCGCGCGCAGTGCGTTTTCGGGCCAGGTAGGGTAAATTTCGCTTGAGGCGACGTTTTTAATGTAATCAACAAACGGCACCACCACGTTTTGTGCAGCAGAATCGGGCGCGCCGAGGTGCACCGTTATGGTTTCGGGTATTACGGGAGCGACTATATTAGGCATAATATTACCCCCTTTTAAAGCTCAAACGATGAAAACTCGTTGAAAATAACAGGGTCGGTTCTGCCGCCCGCAACGGCTTTCGGCAGCATATCCGATTTCTGCACCGATGTAATACCCGAGAACACGGGTATGTTAAGGTGTATGTTATCAAGAAAGCCGTCAGCCGAGACCCGCAGGTTGTAAAGTGTGTAGGGAAGTGCCGCAGTGTCCGAAGCCATTGATAACGATTTTGGCGGCGCGTCAAGCAAAAATTCCTTTGTTTTGCCGCTTTCGTCGGTCGCGGCGGAATCCACCACCGTCATATTATCGGGCGAGCCGGTAAAAACCGTAACCCTTGCGTTTTTAACGGGATATATGTTTGCAACCGACGTGACCCACGCCGAAAGCCTGCCTTTTTCGGACGGAGCGGGTTTTTCTTCCGTTTCCGTCGGGCTTACATTCATCGCCGCGGCGGGCGCGGATTCGGCGGAAGATATGCCGCCGTATTTTTCAAGCATTTCTTTTCTGTATTTTTCTATTAAAGATTTATCCATAGAATATCACCCCGATGATATTTTATGCGGGGGTTGAAAAATAGGTTCTTATGTTATATAATCAAATTCAAGGAGTTGGTGAATAATGGTAAATTTAAAAAATAATATTCTGTCGGTTGATATTGATACTCTCGGCGCGGAAATAAAGCGCATAACCGTAAACGGCGAGGATAGGCTCTGGAACGGTGACCCCGCGGTATGGCACGGCACGGCGCCGGTGCTTTTCCCTATGTGCGGCGGCCTTCGCGACGATAAATTCACTCACGGCGGCAAGGAATATCACCTTGCAAAGCACGGCTTTGCCAAAACGATGAATTTTGAGATTGAAAGCAAAACCGAAACCGCGGCGGTTTTATTGCTTAAAAGCAATGAAGAAACCTTAAAGCAGTTCCCGTGGGAGTTTGAATTCAGAGTAAAATTTGCGCTTGATTTCGGCAGAATAACCGTTATATACGATGTTAAGAATTTATCCGACGATACCATGTATATGTCCGTCGGCGCTCATGAAGCGTACGCCTGCCCCGAGGGTATAAAGCAGTACGACGTTATTTTTGAGCGCGAGGAAACGCTGAACGCGTGGAATCTTAACGGCAATCTGCTTGACGGCACGGTAACGCCCGTGCTTAAAGAAAGCAGGGTGCTGCCGCTTTACGAAAAGTATTTCGCGGTGGACGCGCTTGTGTTTAAGGATGTAAAATCGAATTTTGTAACGCTGAGAAACCGCGTTACGGGCAAGAGCGTAAGCCTTGATTTTACAGACTTTGATTATTTCCTTTTATGGCAAAAGCCGGGTGCGCCCTATATTTGCTTAGAGCCATGGAGCGGTGTGACTCCGCTTGAAAACTCAAGCTATGAATTAAAGGAAAAGGACGGTATTACCGCCGTAGAACCCGGTAAAAATTGCGCGTTTACCCATAAAATCTATTTTTAACAAACTTTTCTTCCGAAATTAAACAATTTCCTGTTTACACGGGAAGAAAAAAGTGCTACAATACATAGGTATGGGAATATCTCATTAAATTTATAACAGGAGGAATTTTCAATGGCCAGAAAATTCAAGACCATGGACGGAAATAACGCCGCGGCACATGTTGCCTATGCGTTTACCGAGGTAGCAGGTATCTACCCGATAACCCCGTCCAGCCCTATGGCAGACTATGTTGATCAGTGGTCGGCTCAGGGACTTAAAAACATATTCGGCACTACCGTAAACGTTGCCGAAATGCAGTCGGAGGCAGGCGCCGCCGGTACGGTGCACGGCTCTTTGGCAGCCGGTGCTTTAACCACCACGTTCACTGCCTCGCAGGGACTTTTACTTATGATCCCGAACATGTACAAAATAGCGGGCGAATTACTCCCCTGCGTTTTCCATGTATCGGCTCGCTGCGTAGCAAGCCATGCGCTTAACATTTTCGGCGATCATTCGGACGTTTACGCATGTCGTCAAACCGGCTTTGCAATGCTTGCCGAAACCAACCCGCAGGAGGTTATGGACTTAGCCCCCGTTGCTCACTTAGCGTCTATTGAGGGCAGAGTTCCGTTTATCAACTTCTTTGACGGTTTCAGAACCTCACACGAAATTCAGAAGATTCAGATTTGGGATTATGAGGATCTTAAAGAAATGTGCGATATGGACGCGGTTGAGGCGTTCAGAAAACGCGCTTTAAACCCTGAGCACCCCGTAATGCGCGGCTCTCACGAAAACGGTGATATTTTCTTCCAGCACCGCGAGGCCTGCAATAAGTATTACGACGCTATACCCGGTATCGTTGAGAAGTATATGGATAAGATCAACGAGAAAATCGGCACCGACTACAAGCTCTTCAACTACTACGGCGCACCCGACGCCGAAAAGGTTATTGTG
>URGH01000012.1 GCA_900547305.1 uncultured Oscillospiraceae bacterium
CTTTAGATGTTAGATATTAGATAGCGGCTTTGCCGCCTTTTGGCTCCCTTCTTTTTGACGCAAGTCAAGACAGAGGGGAGCTGTCAGCGTAGCTGACTGAGGGGTATTCTTTTAACATCTAATATACGTTGTACTTTCTGAAATTTACTTAAAATCCGCTTTTTAATTTTTGTAGACAGAAGTGATTCCGAAATATTCTTCCAATGTCAGCCCGCTGGCATAAATTTTTTCGGCGTTTTCAACACCTATATATCTGTAATGCCAAGGCTCGTACATATATCCTGTAACCGATTCCTTGCCCTCGGGATAGCGCAGAATGAATCCGTATTTATGGGCGTTTTCGGCAAGCCATACAGCCTGCGGCGTGCCTGTAAACCTGCTGTCGGCGTAATTAATATCAAAGGCAAGCCCAGTTTGGTGCTCAGAATAGCCCGGCCGCGCGGAATACCTGTCCGCGTTTTTTACGCCGTCGCGCCTTACATAGCTGTTATAAAGACCTTTCTGAACATTGTAGCTTCTGAATCCCGAGCAGACCCACATATCAAGATTTTTTTCCGCCTTTGCGTCGGCAAACATTTTATTTAAAGCGGCTCTCGCCTCTTTATTTTCGCCCGGGTTGTAATTGCTCGGCAGCGGATACATTTTGTTTGCTATAAGTATCCCATCCATGTAGGTTAGTTCTATTTTTTCGGGCACTTTTGCAGCAGCAATCTTTTTAAGTTTAATTAAATCAAGAATATCTATTTTAAGATCAATTTTAATATCGCATCGCACATTACTTTCGTAATCTGTATTTCCGGATATTAAACTACTTCGTAAATTCACTAAATCAAGCGAATTGATTTTTTCATCGCTATTTAGATCTCCAATGAGAGAAATATATCTCCAAGTCGCATTTTCAAGTTCAGAATTTCCGGTTTGAATTTCAATCTTATTTTTTTGTGCGCAGCTGCCATAATAATTAACCGTTTTAAGTGAAACACAATCATTAAAGGCATCAAAACCTATATTTGTGACACTTTTTTGTATTGCTATCGTTCTTAAAGTAACACAACCATAAAAAGCGGCACAGCCTATACCGGTAATATTCTCAGGTATTGACACATTTGCGAGTCCTACACAACCGTAAAAGGCACAACTGCCTATATTTGTAACGCTATCCGATATTGCGACGCTTGCAAGAGTGGTACAATTTCTGAAAGACCCTTCGCCTATGTTCTTAACTCCGGCTTTAATAATAACTTTTGTTATATCTTTCCCCCATGGCAAATAATCACTTGCGGGGTAGTAATACATATAACCGTTACCGCTTATTGTAAGCACCGTTCCGTCAAGCGTCCAGGTGCAGTCGCCTGTTGTTCCGCTTGTTGCCGTCTCCGCACATGCGGTTATACTGAATAATCCTATAGGTACAGCAGATAAAATCAGCATAACAGATAATATAAAAGATAAAAGTTTTTTAATTTTCATTTTAACTCAAACTCCTTATTATTTTTGAATATGCAGATAATATTTTACGCTTATGTCAAAAGGTGTACTTTTTGAACTCCTGTTTTATGTGCTGATATTATCATATAAATGCACTGATTTCAAGATTTATTTCCCCACAATTATCATTTTTGTATAAAAATACGAAATGCTTTTTTCAATTTGAACATATGTCAAAAAGTACACCTCTTGAACTCCTGCTTAACTTTATAGTATACGAAAACCCCGTTTCGCATTACTGCGAAACGAGGTTTTTTAAGGCTTATATTGAAATTAAGCGTTAACCTTGGTAACAACGCCGGAACCTACGGTACGTCCACCCTCACGGATAGCGAAACGGAGGCCTTCTTCAATAGCGATAGGAGTGATAAGCTCAACATCCATCTCTACGTTATCGCCCGGCATGCACATCTCTGTGCCTTCGGGAAGAGTGATAACGCCGGTAACGTCAGTAGTTCTGAAATAGAACTGCGGACGATAGTTGTTGAAGAACGGAGTATGACGGCCGCCCTCTTCCTTAGTCAGAACGTAAACCTGACCGTGGAACTTGGTGTGCGGATGAATTGAACCGGGTTTGCAGAGAACCTGACCGCGCTCAACCTCATCACGGCCAACGCCGCGGAGAAGTGCGCCAACGTTATCGCCGGCTTCGCAGAAGTCAAGAGTCTTGCGGAACATTTCCATAGAGGTAACAACAGTCTTCTTGCGCTCCTCGGTAAGACCGATGATTTCAACTTCATCACCTGCGTTGAGCTGACCGCGCTCAACACGGCCGGTAACAACGGTACCACGGCCGGAAATGGTCATAACGTCCTCGATCGGCATAAGGAACGGGAGGTCAGACTTACGGTCCGGAGTGGGGATATAGCTGTCAACAGCGTCCATAAGCTCTTTAATCGGAGCATACTCGGGAGCGTTAGGATCGGTAGAAGTGCACTCAAGAGCAACAAGAGCAGAACCCTTGATGATCGGGGTGTCGTCGCCCGGGAACTCATACTTATCAAGAGTCTCACGGATTTCCATCTCAACGAGCTCGAGAAGCTCGGGATCGTCAACCTGGT
This sequence comes from uncultured Oscillospiraceae bacterium, assembly GCA_900547305.1. Taxonomy (GTDB): domain Bacteria; phylum Bacillota; class Clostridia; order Oscillospirales; family Acutalibacteraceae; genus UBA737. The sequence continues at coordinate 2,550 of URGH01000012.1, forward strand.
CGCACTTGTTCATAAATACAACAATGTACGGAACGCCAACCTGACGAGCAAGGAGAAGGTGTTCTTTGGTCTGAGCCATAGGACCGTCGGTAGCAGCTATAACGAGTATAGCACCGTCCATCTGAGCAGCACCGGTGATCATGTTCTTAACATAGTCAGCGTGTCCGGGGCAGTCAACGTGAGCGTAGTGACGGTTGTCAGTCTCATACTCAACGTGAGCGGTGTTGATTGTAATACCGCGCTCTCTCTCTTCGGGAGCCTTATCGATGTTCGCGTAATCCTCGAACTGAGCCTGACCCTTCAAAGAAAGATACTTGGTGATAGCTGCTGTAAGAGTGGTCTTACCATGGTCAACGTGACCGATGGTACCAATGTTTACATGGGGTTTATTTCTTTCAAATTTTGCCTTTGCCATTGTATATTTTCCTCCTTATACTATGTGCAGTTTTTATTTACTTATAGTTTAACAAAAAAGACTTAAAAATGCAAGCATTATTTGCTTAAATTATCAGTCTTTCTTTGCACGGGCAGAAATAATCTTCTCGGAAATGCTCTTCGGAACTTCCTTGTAGCCGTCCGGTTCCATTACATACTGACCGCGGCCCTGTGTTTTAGAGCGCAGGTCGGTAGCGTAACCGAACATATCGCCGAGCGGTACGCGAGCGTTGATCTGCTTAACGCCCGAGCGATCCTCAAAGCCCTGAATCTCGCCGCGGCGAGCGTTCAAATCGCCTATAACGTCGCCCATATACTCCTCAGGTACAATAACCGTAACCTTCATGATAGGTTCAAGGAGTACCGGGTCTGCTAAGCGGCAAGCCTCTTTGAATGCCATAGAACCGGCAATCTTAAACGCCATTTCGGAAGAGTCGACTTCGTGATAAGAACCGTCGTACAGAGTAACCTTAACGTCAACTACCGGGTAGCCTGCAAGCACGCCCGCCTGCAAAGCACCGCGTATACCTGTATCAACCGCAGGAATGAATTCCTTCGGAATGGTACCGCCGGTAACGGCGTTGATAAACTCATAGCCGGCACCCGACTCATTCGGCTCAACGATAATTTTAACGTGACCGTACTGACCGGAACCGCCCGACTGGCGCTTATACTTGGTTTCGTGGTCAACCTTCTTGCGGATGCTCTCTTTATAAGCAACCTGCGGTGCGCCCACGTTTGCCTCTACCTTAAATTCACGGAGAAGACGGTCAACAATTATTTCAAGGTGTAGCTCACCCATACCGGCAATAATGGTCTGACCTGTCTCTTCATCGGTATAGCACTTAAAGGTCGGGTCTTCTTCAGCAAGCTTTGCAAGCGCAAGACCCATTTTTTCCTGACCTGCCTTGGTCTTAGGCTCAATAGCAACGCGGATAACCGGCTCGGGGAAGTTCATCGATTCAAGAATGATCGGGTGCTTCTCGTCGCACAGTGTATCACCGGTGGTGGTGTTTTTGAGACCTACGGCAGCGGCAATATCGCCGGCGTAGCAGGTTTCAATATCCTCGCGGTGGTTAGCGTGCATTTGCAGAATACGTCCCATACGCTCTCTGTTCTGCTTAACCGAGTTGTAAACGCCCGAGCCTGCATCAACAGTACCGGAGTAAACGCGGAAGAAGCAAATTTTACCAACGAACGGGTCGGTAGCAATTTTAAACGCAAGAGCGGAGAACGGCTCTGTATCGGATGAGTGCCTGTCCTCTTCCTCGCCGGTCTCGGGGTTGGTACCCTTAATAGCCTCAATGTCAGTCGGAGCCGGCATATAATCAACAATAGCATCAAGGAGCGGCTGAACGCCCTTGTTTCTGTATGAAGTACCGCAGGTAATCGGCACCATGTTATTAGCTATTGTGGACTGACGGATTATCTTCTTTATCTGCTCAACAGACGGTTCTTCACCCTCGAAGTATTTTTCCATCAGCTCTTCATCCTGCTCAACAATATGCTCGATAAGCTCGGTGTGATATTTGTTGGCAAGCTCTACCATATCCTCCGGAATAGGCTCGTGTCTAACGTCCTTTCCGAGGTCATCGTAGTAAATTTCCGCGTCCATGTTGACTAAGTCGATTATTCCCTTAAAGGTATCCTCAGAGCCGATAGGCAGCTGAATCGGAACACCGTTGCAGTTGAAACGCTCCTTAATCATATCAAGAACGTGGTAGAAATCCGCACCCATAATATCCATCTTATTGATGTATATCATTCTCGGTACGTGATATTCGTCAGCCTGACGCCAAACGGTTTCAGACTGCGGCTCAACACCGCCCTTTGCGCACAGAACGGTTACAGAGCCGTCAAGCACGCGGAGTGAACGCTGAACTTCAACGGTGAAGTCAACGTGTCCGGGAGTGTCGATAATATTGATACGATGGTCTTTCCAGAAGCAAGTGGTAGCAGCGGAGGTAATTGTAATACCTCTCTCCTGCTCCTGCTCCATCCAGTCCATAGTTGACGCGCCGTCGTGAGTTTCGCCCATCTTACGGTTAATACCGGTGTAGAAAAGGATACGCTCGGTTGTGGTAGTTTTACCGGCGTCAATATGTGCCATTATACCAATATTTCTTGTCATTTCAAGAGATACTTTTCTTGGCATATTAACCTCCAATCCGCATAAAACGGAAACAAAATATCAGTAGATACAAACTACCATCTGTAGTGAGCAAACGCTCTGTTGGCTTCTGCCATCTTGTGAGTATCCTCACGCTTCTTAGCAGCGCCGCCCATGCCGTTTACGGCATCTAAAATCTCGCCCGCGAGACGCTCTTTCATAGTTCTCTCGGAACGGGCGCGGCTGTAGGTTGTCAGCCAGCGCAGACCGAGGGTCTGCTTTCTTTCGGCACGAACCTCAAAAGGTACCTGGTAGGTAGCACCGCCCTTACGAACAGCCTTAACCTCAAGCTGCGGCATAACATTTTCCATAGCCTGATCAAATACCTCAAGCGGGTCCTTGCCCGTTTTTTCACTGATAATGTCGAAAGCGCCGTATACTATTCGCTGAGCAACGCCCTTCTTACCGTCAAGCATAATGTTGTTGATAAGGCGGGTTACCTTCTTTGAATTGTATACCGGATCCGGCAATACGTCGCGTTTTGCGACAAAGCCTCTTCTTGGCACTTTACTTCCCTCCTTCATAGTAATGAATTCATTGGTACTCGAAGCTTTTCCCCGTGGCACCAGGCAGAGGCGTTAAATATATATAAAACGCCGCTGCGCTTAATTGCAGCAGAGATAATTCACTTAAAAATTACTTCGCACCTGCTTTAGGACGCTTTGCACCGTACTTTGAACGGCTCTGCATTCTCTTTGCAACGCCCTGCGTATCAAGGGTTCCGCGCACGATATGGTAACGCACACCGGGGAGATCCTTAACACGTCCGCCTCTGATAAGCACAACGCTGTGCTCCTGCAGATTGTGGCCTATTCCGGGAATGTAGGCTGAAACCTCAATTCCGTTGGAAAGACGTACTCTCGCAATTTTACGGAGCGCTGAGTTCGGCTTCTTCGGCGTGGAAGTCTTTACGGCTGTGCAAACGCCGCGCTTCTGCGGAGAATCGTTATCGGTCTGGCGGCGTTTCATAGAGTTATAACCCTTTAAAAGAGCCGGAGCCTTTGCCTTTTTCTCAACAGTTTCACGACCGTTGCGAACCAATTGGTTAAACGTTGGCACTGTTACACCTCCCAATATAAAATTTTCGTTGCGGCGCATACTGCCACATACTAATATAAAATATCACAAACGCCGCGTTTTGTCAAGCGTTTTAGCGAATATTTGTCCGAAAAACGGCTTTAATCCGTAAAAACACGCCGTACAGCGGTATTTCTGCCTCTGTACGGCGTGTTTTTCATACATATTTAATACCGCTGGTGCGGTCGGTTATAAAGCGCATGTCCTTGAATTTTTGCGAAAGCAGGTCTTTCAGCGGTTCTGTAACCACGTCCTCGGTATCAAAATGTCCCGCGTCGAATACGGAAATCCCAAGGCGCTCCGAGTCTATGAAAACATTGTGCTTAACGTCCGCCGTTATAAGCGCGTCGCAGCCCGATACCGCAGTATCAAAAACATATCCGCCGCCGCTGCCCGAGCAGAGGGCGATTTTTTTTATGCTTTTGCCGCTGTCGGTAAATTTAACGCTGCCGCCGAGCTTTTCTTTAATATGCCGCGCCAATTCATCTGCCGAAAGCGGAGTATCAAGCTCTGCAAAATTCAGCAAGTAGCCGTCGCTTGCGGGTCTTTTTTCAAAATTATCAAATTCAAGCGCACGGCACAGGCAATCATTAACGCCCGATACGGCAATATCAAGGTTTGTGTGCATTGATATAACCGAAATACCGCTTTTTATAAGCTTAAAAACGGTACTGCCCGCAAGTACGGTTTTCAGCGGGTCGAATATAACGGGGTGGTGGGTTATAATAAGCTCGCAGTTATTATCACGTGCCGTTTTAATTGCAGATAAGGTGCAGTCAAGCGCCACCACCGCGCCGCTTACTTCGGCTGACGGGTCGCCCACCAATATGCCCACGTTATCAAAATCGCAGGCGGTATTTACGGGCGCTATGCCGTTCAGAAATTCAAAAATATCGTTTACGGTCATATTTTACGCCTTTTTTGCGAACGAGTCCTTAAGCGCCACGGTGCGGTTGAATACAAGGTGCTCGGGTGATGACTCTGTATCGGTGCAGAAATAGCCCTGGCGCATAAATTGGAAGGTATCCCCCGGTTTAACATTTGCCAGAGATTTATCTATTCGGCAGCTTTTAAGCACCGTGAGCGACTCGGGATTTATATTATCCGCAAAGGAGGAAACGCCCTCCTCGTCGCTCGGGTTCGGCACGTTAAACAGCCGCTCGTAAAGCCTTACCTCTGCCTCAACCGAATTATCTGCGCTTACCCAGTGCAGCGTGCCCTTTACCTTTCTGCCGTCGGGCGTTTCGCCGCCGTAGCTTTCGGGGTCGTAGGTGCAGTGAACGGCGGTAATATTGCCGTTTTCGTCTGTTTCGTGGGAGGCGTACTTAATGTAGTAAGCACCCTTTAAGCGAACCTCTTTTGCGGGGCAAAGCCTGAAATATTTGCCGGGCGGGTCAAGCATAAAGTCATCCTGCTCAATAAATATTTCCCGCGAAAACGTAACGCTGCGCTTGCCTTTTTCGGGCTTGCCGGGGTTTACGTCAATTTCAATTTCCTCGGTTTTGTTTTCGGGGTAATTATCAATTATTATTTTAAGCGGGCGCAAAACCGCCATTGCGCGGTCGGCGTTTTCGTTCAGGTTATCGCGCACGCAGGATTCAAGCAGCGCGTAATCAATAACGCTGTACGCCTTTGAAACGCCTATTTTATCAACAAACGCGCGTATAGCCTCGGCGGGGTAGCCGCGGCGGCGCATACCGCATATGGTAGCCATTCTGGGGTCGTCCCAGCCGCTTACCAAGCCGTCGTTTACAAGCTTTAGGCATTTGCGCTTGCTGGTAAGGGTGTAGTTTAGGTTCATACGCGCAAACTCTATCTGGCGCGGCGGGGTAGGAATATCAAGCGCCTCTAAAAACCAGTTGTAAAGCGGGCGGTGATTTTCAAATTCAAGCGAGCAAAGCGAGTGCGTAACCCCCTCTTTCGCGTCGCTCAGCGGGTGCGCAAAGTCATACATCGGGTACACGCACCATTTGTCTCCCGTGCGGTGGTGGGTAGCTTTCATAATGCGGTAAATAATCGGGTCGCGCATATTAAGGTTGGAGGATGACATATCAATTTTAGCCCGCAGCACCATTGCGCCGTCGGGGAACTCACCGTCGGTCATACGGCGGAAAAGCTCTTTTGTTTCCTCGGTCGGGCGGTTGCGGTAGGGGCTTTCGGTGCCGGGCTCTGTAAGCGTTCCGCGCATTTCGCGTATTTCATCTGCCGAGGCCTCGTCAACATAGGCAAGCCCTTTATCAATAAGCTTTAGGGCGCACTCATAAAGAAAATCGAAATAATCCGACGCATAGTAAACGTTAGCCCAGTTAAAGCCGAGCCACTTAATATCGCGCTCTATAGCGTCAACATACTCAACGTCTTCCTTAACGGGGTTTGTATCGTCAAAGCGCAGGTTGCAAACGCCGCCGTATTTTTCGGCGGTTGAAAAATCTATGCAAATAGCTTTTGCGTGGCCGATATGCAAATATCCGTTAGGCTCGGGCGGGAAACGGGTCTGAACGTGGGTATATACTCCCTCTTTCAGGTCCTCATCTATAAAATCATGTATAAAATTTGAAACAGGGGCATTTTCAGCCGTTTTAATTTCTTCTGACAATTTAAAAACTCCTTTTAAAGCGTATTTATCGCCTTTTCAATGCGGGTAATACAGGTATCATACCCCAAAACCTGCATAATACTGCAAAGATCGGGGGTGTTGCGCCTGCCGGTTATTGCAATGCGCAAAACCGTGCTTAAATCGCCGGCGTGACCCTTAAAGCTTGCGGGGTCTGCCTTATATTGCTTTGTTTCAGCGGCAAAACCGATTTCGGGCGCAATGTTCTTAATAACATTGAACCATTGCTGTCGGTCGTCCGCCGCGTTATAAAGAGTTTTGTATTTTTGCAAGAATGCCTTTGCGTCTGCCGGGTTTATATTCTCGGGCAGCGTAAGGTCTTCCTTATATAGCTCTGCAAAGAAGTAGGAGAAATAATTTTTCGCCTCGTTCCACTTTGCAATATCCTTGCGGGGCTTGGGAACGTCGCGGTCTATTGAAAGCATAGCCTTGGTGTAATCGGGGTCGCGTGTTAAGAGTGAATAAAATTCCGCATCAAATTCGCGCACCCACTCGGTCAGGCGGTTATACACATCGTTCCCCGAAAGCTTTGATATATAGGTTTTGCTTACGTCGTTCAGCTTATCATTATCGAAAAGCGCGCCCGAAACGCTCATTTTTTTAAGGTTGAACTTAAATTCGGTATATGGCTTTTCAGGGTTGGCTCTGCGCCAGTCCTCAAAATCGGAGGCCGCCACCGTCATAAGATACTCTATAACTCCGTTCGGGTCGTAGCCCTCCTCGGCGAAGAAATGCACCGCCGCCTCGGGGTCCTTGCGCTTGGAAATTTTGCGCTTTGCGCCGTTTTCAAGCTTCATAATGGGGGAAATATGCCCGTATTTCGGCACCTTAAAGCCTAAAAGCTTAAAAAGCTGAATGTGCTTCGGCACTGAGGATATCCACTCATCACCGCGCAAAACGTGGGTAGTGCGCATTAAATGGTCGTCCACCGCGTGCGCAAAGTGGTAGGTGGGTATTCCGTCTGATTTTAAAATTACAAAATCCTCGTCGTTCTCTGGCATTTCTATTTTGCCCTTAATGCAATCGTCAAATACAATTTTATTTTCTTCGTTCCCCGGTGAGCGCAGGCGCACAACATACGGCTTGCCCTCAGCTATAAGTGCGGCTGCCTCATCAGCGGTTATGTTCCTGTGCTTTGCCCACTCGCCGTGGTAGCCAGTGCGCACCTTTTGCTCCTCCTGCACGCGGCGCGTTTCCTCAAGCTCCTCGGGCGTGCAGAAGCAGGGGTAAGCAAGCCCCTGTTTTATAAGGCTTTTGGCGTAGGTCCGGTAGATTTCGGCGCGCTCGCTCTGCTTATAGGGCGCGTAATCACCTATCTGTTTATCTCCGCTTATAAAGCCCTCGTCAATTTTTATTCCGAAACGGTCAAGCCCGCCTATAATATCGTCAATACCGCCCTCAACCTCGCGCTTTTTGTCGGTATCCTCAATGCGGGTGTAGAAAATTCCGCCGCTCGAGGTCGCGGTAATTCGGTTTACAAGCGCGGTGAAAAGCGTGCCGAGGTGCAAATATCCCGTGGGGCTGGGCGCTACGCGGGTAACGCGCGCACCCTCGGGTAAGTTTCTCGGTTTATATAATTCCTCGTAATAATCGGGGGTTTTGGTTATATCGGGGAGCAGCAGCTCCGCCATTCTCTCGTTTTCATTCATAGAATACTCTCCGTTAATCGCTTGAAAGCAGCTTGTTTAACTCGCGCATAAATGTGTTAATATCCTTAAACTGGCGGTAAACAGAGGCAAAGCGAACATACGCCACCTCGTCTATCTTTTTGAGCTTTTCCATAACAAGCTGACCTATTTTTTCGCTGCTTACCTCTCTGTCAAGCGAGTTTTGCAGGGTGGTTTCAATTTCGTCAATCATATTGTCAAGCGTGTCAATTGATACCGGACGTTTTTCGCAGGCGCGCAAAAGTCCCGTCATAAGCTTGTCCCTGTTAAAGGTTTCGCGCGATTTATCCTTTTTTATAACGATTATCGGCAGGCTTTCAATAATTTCGTAGGTAGTAAAGCGTTTGCCGCAGCTTAAGCACTCTCTGCGGCGGCGTATTCTCTGCCCCTCGTCTGTCGGGCGGGAATCGATTACCTTGCTTTCCTCAAAGCTGCAAAAAGGACATTTCATAAAGACTACTCCTTTTAATTTTATAAAAAGTACTTGTATTATACAATATATAGTAGTAAAATACAAGGGTTAAAAGAAAAAAACAATCGGAGGTAAAGCAATTATGGCAGCAATTCAGTTATCGACACCGCAAAAAGGAGATACTTTAGCGGTTATGCACACAAATATGGGGAATATTAAAATTAAGCTGTTCCCCGAAAAAGCGCCTAAAACGGTGGAAAACTTTGTAACCCACTCAAAAAACGGATATTACAACGGGCTTAAATTTCACCGCGTTATAAACGATTTTATGATTCAGGGCGGCGACCCGCGCGGCAACGGCACAGGCGGCGAATCCATATGGGGCGGCAGCTTCAAGGATGAATTTGACCCTGAGCTTCACAACCTGCGCGGCGCGCTTTCTATGGCAAACTCGGGACCCAACACAAACGGCAGCCAGTTTTTTATTGTTCAGGCAAGAGAAGTCCCCGCAAATATGCTTGAGCAAATGCATGACCTTGAAGATAACGGCTTTCCTGCCGATATAACCGCCGCTTATGCCGAACTCGGCGGCACGCCGTGGCTTGATTTCCGCCACACGGTATTCGGTCAGGTGACCGAGGGAATGGACGTTGTAGACGCAATAGCCGCAGTTGAAACCAACAACGACGTTCCGTGTGAAGACGTTATTATAAACTCAATCGACATTGAAATAATCTGATTAAAAAACACCTTAAAAACGTCGAATCGCTGACACGGTTCGACATTTTTACTATTATACTTGAATTTTGCGGCAAAATGGTGTATAATGTTGGATATTATACTTAACAGAAACGAATTGTTTTCCCAAAACATTTTTGAAAAGAGATAGTTTATGTTCAAAAAATTTGAGTCTACCGTTCTTCTTATAATGAAGCTCTTACTCTTCTGCGCCTGCGCGGGAGTATTTTTCCTGATTTTCGGAAGTAAATTCTATTTTATGCTTATTCCTACGCGCACATCGTTTATAACCCTCGGCGTTTTCACGCTGGTTTATATGATGATGAATATAATATACGGCGGCTTTGATATAGGCAAACGAAAAAGCAAGCCTATTATTTATTCATTTGTGCTTTCTGTGTTTTTCACCGATATTGCGGCGCATTTCTTTATGTGTATAATGAATATAACCGTAGTTCACAACGGCAAATTCGTATACGATTATCCGCTGCTTTTGCTGCTTACTTATATAATACAGATATTTATTATCGTTGTATTCACCTACGGCGGAAATTATCTGTATTTTTCGGGCAACAAACCGCACGACTCCATTATTATTACAAGAAAAGGCGAACAAACCGACAGTATTATATCAAAAATAGGACGCTATAAAAAGCAGTATAACATCACAGAAACCGTTTTAATCGATGATCCGGATATTCTGAAAAAAATAGATAGTGCGGACTCAATATTTTTCTATAACCTTTCCGTTCCCGAAAGAAATGCATTTGTCGAATACTGTTACCACTGCAAAAAAGATATTTATTACAGCGTGGAGCTTTCGGATATTGTATCGCTCGGCTCGCACCGCGTGTATTTTGACGATAAATCAATGATTTACGCGCCCGTAAAGGGGCTTACCTTTGAGCAGCGCGTAATAAAGCGAATTATGGATCTGGTTATCGCGGGGTTCGGGTTGATAATAACCTCGCCCATATTCCTGATTACTGCGCTTTGCATTAAGCTGGAGGACGGCGGACCCGTATTTTATAAGCAGCAGCGCGCAACGTATGCAGGCAAAATTTTCAATGTTATAAAATTCCGCTCCATGAAAGTAGAGGACGGCTCGATTCATAAATCGGTAACTAAAAACGACGACAGAATAACCCGCACCGGCAGAATAATACGCAAGTTCAGAATTGACGAGCTGCCGCAGCTTATTAACGTGATAAAAAGCGATATGAGCATTGTAGGGCCGAGACCCGAAATGGTTGAAAATGTTGAGAAATACACCAAGGAACTGCCGGAATTTGCTTACCGCCAGCGCGCCAAGGCGGGACTTACGGGAATGGCGCAGATATACGGAAAGTACAACACTTCCCCTAAGGACAAGCTTATTTTCGACCTGACCTATATAAACGAATACAGCGTATGGCTTGATATTAAGCTGATTTTCAGAACATTGCTTGTATTGCTGACGCCCGATAAAAGCACCGAAGCCTTTGAGGATAACCAAAAGAACAATAATGACGATGAATAACAAAAAACAGCCGGGAATCCCGGCTGTTTTAGCATACTGAAAAATTTGCCGGGTTACCCCAACATTTGTTGTAAAGCCCTTTTACTTTTTAGTGGTACGGAATGTGAGTGCTACCATTATTACCATTAAAATAAAGATAACAAGCAGGAAAACCGGCATGATCGCAAAGCCTGCCGAGTTACCTAACAGTCCGAACAGCGGCGGAATAAAGGTTGAGCCTACATAGGCGCTTGCCATTTGTATTCCTATAATAGCCCCGGAATTTTCCGCGCCGAAGTTATTTGGGGTGGAGTGGATTATGCAGGGATAAATGGGCGCGCAGCCAAGCCCAATTATAAGAAAAGCAACAAATGCGGCTTGATATGATTTTACGGGTATAAGCAATATTATAATTCCGAAAATCAAAACGGCAGTGCCCATAAGTATCATTTTACGGTCGCCTAATTTATCGGTTATAAACCCGCTTATAAATCTTCCTGCGGTAATGCCTATATAGAATAACGCGGCAAACGAGGCAGCTCGCTCGGCGGGAATTTTTTTCACCTCAACAAAATAGGTGCTTGCCCACTGCATTGCCGTGCTTTCTGCGGCGCAATAGGCAAAAAAGCCGGTGAGCAAAAAGGGTACTCCCCTTATTTTCAACGCGCCGAATAAGCCTATGCTTTTTTCCGCCGTTTCATTTGACGTTTTATTAATTCGCCAAACCGGCAGAGTTGCAAGCAGCAATATTGCTATTGCCAGTTGTATAAAGCCGACTATGCGATAGCCGCTGTTCCAGTTGAAATTTGTAAGCGCAAAGCTCATAATAAACGGGCTTACTATTGTACCCACGCCCCAAAAGCAATGCAGCCAGCTCATATGCTTTGCTTTATAATGCAGCGCCACATAGTTATTAAGCGCCGCGTCGATTGCACCGGCGCCCAACCCGTACGGCACGGCGAAGAGGGCGAGCATCCAAAACCTTGTTGAAAAGGAAAAACCGAACAGGGCAATAACGGTTAAAAACACGCTGGCCACGGTTACAACCTGTGTACCCAGCTTTTTGGTGAGCTTATCGGACGCAAGGCTTGATAAAATTGTTCCGCCGGAAATTATCATTGAAACAATTCCCATAAAGGAGACAGGAACGTTAAGCTCGGCGTGCATAACCGGCCAGCCCGAGCCGAGCAGCGAGTCGGGCAGCCCGAGACTTATAAACGCAATATAAATAAGAGCAAGCAAAAAGGAATACATTTCATTCTCCCAAGGCTTAACACCTGAAGCCTTTTTTATTTTGAACGCGGCAGCCCACCCAAACGTACTGCGCTGTATTATGAATTAAGAATACAGTCGCCGTTTCTCAACTAAACGTTTGTTTTCTCACATTCTATCATTTTTATTTGTTTTTGTAAATACTTATTTCAGCTTTGGTTTAGTTCTCACCGTATTTTTTCAGAAAAATATAGACAATACAGTCAGGGTGCAATTTTTCGTCATTTTTTTAACATAACCCCTTGTTTTTTTATACGGCGTTTGATATAATAGAGACATACTTGTGTGGATTTTAAAGTCCCGCACGAAAGGAGTACATATATGATTTATTCAAAGGAAGTAGAAAATATGTGTCCTGTCGCCAAGGGTCCGCACCACGGTCCCGCTCCGATTCCGGAGGAAGGCAAGTGGATACAGGCGAAAGAGATTAAAGATATCTCCGCTTACACCCACGGCGTAGGCTGGTGCGCACCGCAGCAGGGTGCATGTAAGCTGTCGCTCAATGTAAAGGACGGCATAATTGAAGAAGCTCTGGTTGAAACCGTAGGCTGCTCGGGTATGACCCACTCCGCCGCTATGGCTGCCGAAATTCTTCCCGGCAAAACCGTGCTTGAGGCGCTTAACACCGACCTTGTTTGCGACGCTATAAACACCGCTATGCGCGAGCTGTTTTTGCAGATTGTTTACGGCCGCAGCCAGTCCGCTTTTTCCGAGGGCGGCCTTGTAATCGGCGCGGGAATGGAAGACCTCGGCAAGGGCGCGCGCTCAATGGTTGGTACTATGTACGGCACCAAGTCAAAGGGCGTCAGATACCTTGAAATGACCGAGGGCTACTGCACAAGAATGGCTCTTGATGAAAACGACGAGGTTATAGGCTATGAGTTTGTCTCCCTCGGTAAAATGACCGACCTTATTAAAAAGGGTATGGAGCCGAACGAGGCTTACAAGCAGTCTATGGGTCACTACGGACGCTTCAACAAAGAAGACGGCGCGGTCAAATACATTGACCCGCGTGAAGAATAAGGAGGTACGGTATAATGGCACAGTTTGAAGGTTATGAGAGACGCGAGGCAAAGATTCTCGGCGTTCTTAAAAATTACGGTATCTCTTCTATTGACGAGTGCAAGGAAATCTGCGCAAAATACGGCGTTGACCCCTACACCACCGTTCAGGAAACACAGCCTATATGCTTTGAAAACGCAAAGTGGGCTTACACCGTAGGCTCGGCTATCGCTTTTAAAGAGGCTGAGCGCACAGGCGATAAATCCGCCGCAACCGCTGCCGCAAATATCGGTATCGGTCTTCAGTCCTTCTGTATTCCCGGCTCCGTTGCCGAAAACCGCAAGGTTGGTCTCGGCCACGGTAACCTCGGTAAAATGCTCCTTTCGGAAGAAACCGAATGCTTCTGCTTCTTAGCAGGTCACGAATCCTTCGCAGCGGCTGAGGGCGCTATTAAAATCGCTCTTAACGCAAACAAGGTAAGAGTTAAACCCCTGCGCGTTATTCTTAACGGCCTCGGCAAGGATGCGGCTTACATAATCTCCCGCATTAACGGCTTCACCTATGTTGAAACTGAGTTTGACCCCTACGCAGAAGAGGTTAAGGTGGTTTACGAAAAGCCGTTCTCAAAGGGCGCGCGCGCAGCCGTTAAGTGCTACGGTGCGGATAACGTTCCCGAGGGCGTTGCTATAATGAAACTTGAAAAGGTAGGCGTTTCCATTACCGGTAACTCCACCAACCCGACCCGCTTCCAGCACCCGGTAGCAGGCACTTATAAAAAATGGTGCGTTGAAAACGGCGTGAACTATTTCTCAGTTGCCTCCGGCGGCGGTACAGGCCGTACACTGCACCCCGATAATATGGCGGCAGGCCCCTCTTCCTACGGTATGACCGATACTATGGGCCGTATGCACTCCGACGCTCAGTTTGCCGGTTCTTCTTCCGTTCCGGCTCACGTTGAGATGATGGGTCTTATAGGCGCGGGCAACAACCCGATGGTCGGTATGACCGTTGCGTGCGCGGTTGCCGTTCAGCAGGCGCTTAATAAGTAAGATTCGGGTTTTTAAAACCTAATTTAAGTATAAAAAGAGTCAGACACATTATTTTTGAGATTTTCTCTGTAATGTGTCTGACTTTTTATATTTGTGGGATGATTCGGAAGTATATTCCCAAATATGCTTTACTTATTAGAATAATAATTTCAGGAAAAGGCCGCCCTGAACAGTTCTGTTTTGAAACATCACCGCGTTTGAAATATCAGCATAATACCAATCACCCATTGGTACACGCGTATGCATAGTATCATATGCATTAAAAATAAGGTGAACAAAAAATTTAAAGTCCTCCTTGCTGTCCGCAAGGCAAGCAGCCCATATTTGCCAGTCCGATTTTGTATATTTTGCGCGACTGTCAAGCGGAACTCCGTATGGCAGCGACTCTTTTTTATACCTTTCCGTCTCACCCTTGTAAAAATCATTACTGAAAAGATCGGTTTTCCAAAGTTTATCCCATACCGAATTATATTTAAGACTGAATGTATCTTCGGCATCAAAAGCAAGACGATGGCTGCCGTCACTGTTCGCAGATCTTGAAACAACCGACTCTGCATATCGTCTTGCGACATCCGCCAGTCTCTCCGCTTTCTTTTCATCGCCGATTGCCGACAGTATATCCGCAAAGCCCGCAAGTCCCATTACCGCCTTTATAGCAAGATTAACATTATGCGGCATATGCCCGGCGAAATCGTCCGTACAAAGTTGATTTTCGGGGTCCTCTCCGTATTTTTCAAGATAGGTACACCATTTTTTCAAAAGCCCGATATTTTCGCTTGCAAACTCGTAATCATTATCCCGACGACATATTGCGGAAACAAGTATCAGCATATTTCCGCATTCTTCAACCGGCATTTGACCATCAAGGCGATTTTCGCAATAGGTCTGACCGTTAAGTAAAGGGTATGTTCCGACATCATGCGGTGCAAAATCAAATTTCCAATTATTGCTTGCGGCATACCTGAATATCGGGCGCAGCATTCCCTTTAAAAGCTCGGTATTGTAAAGCAGGAACATGGGCGCGCTCGGATAGGTTACATCCACCGTAGCGGCACACCCGTTTGAGAAACATTCCTTTGAAATATAAAGATTATTTCCCTCGCTGTCTACAACCAACTTATGTGCCGCCATTACCTGGCGGTATGCAAGAGAAAGCAATTCGGCATATTCACTGCCGCCTGCTTTTTCGGCGTCGGCAATAATACTTAAAGCGAATTCATCACATTTACTTTTAAGAGTTTCATATTCAGCCGCCGCCTCACTTATGGCGTCCTCTATCCTATTGTTTCTTTTTTTCCAGTAAGCATTAAGGCGCTCGCCGAAGTATACAATACTTTCTACATCGTCATAAGCCACTAAAAAGAGCGCTCCGTTTTCAAGCTCTGTTTCAGCATACACAGCATAGAGATCATTAAAAACCTCGGCACCGCATTTCGCGTTTCCGCGAACTCCGAGATAGAAATACCCCCAATCAATGCGCACATCATCCCCTGCTCTGCCTAAAACTTTCTGCCCTGCCTTTCCCATTTTAACAGCGCTTACATTGTCGATCGCAACCGTTTCCGCAATTGCTCTGCCCTCGCCCGCCTTATTAAGCACAAGCTCCTCACTGAAAGAAAGCTTTGCGCTGACCGTATGCTCTACTCCGTTAATGCTTTCATACGATAAATAGATATATGAAACCGGGCGGGATGAATAATACAAATCGTTTGCGAGCATAGGTGAAGTAAACTTAACATTAAGGCGTATTCCGGCACCTTCAAAAACGAAAACTGTTGTCAGTGCGTCAACATCCGCGGAAATTTGCGTGAGCTTTTTTTGGTTTCCGTCACCTAAAAAGCGATAGCATTCGTTATCAATTTTCACAATTCCGAGCACGGCATTGCGGCTGCCGGTCCAATGAACGGGAAAATGTTCATTAATATTATCGCGGCTCCACACGGAAAAATAAGGATCAACGGTAATAAGAGGTATTGACGGCATTCTCATCTTCATAGTAATTCTCCTGTTTATTATGACAAATTTTATGTTATATCGTATACAGAGCGTATTTTCAAGGACTTTTGCAATATTTCCGCATTAGTTTTTTCTTTCGGGTAAAACCTTATCGACAAGCTGTCACCCGAAATAACATCGAAGAAATTACTTTCAAAACGCCCGTCGGTATTTTCAAAGTATAATTCCGTATATTTCGTATAGCTGTCCACGCTCAAATTCACAATAAATGCGTCGTCTTGCTCTGTAATGCTGTATTTATAATTTGGTTTTATAAATTTAAAACCTTTAGGTTTTTCAAATATAAAGCTAGATGACGAAATAATATTATTTTCTGCGTCGATAAGTCTGTATCCCAAAAATTTTTCACTTTTTCCCTTTTTAAACATATCGGAAAAATCAAACGTATATATATTTTCGGCTTTCATAGGCTCAACGCTTACATCTAAAATTTGTGTAAAATATCTTTCTTCAAAATCGGCACCGGAAACGAATATTTCAACCTTTCCGTCAAATTTTTTCAGAGTCTCATTTGAAATATTAAATGTGAGCTTATAGCCATCATCGCAGACCGAAAGCAAAACAGGCGCAAAAAATTCCTTTGAAGCATAGTGCATTGCTTTCCATCTGCCAAAATAGTCAATTGAACTCCAGGAAACTGCCGGCCAGCAATCGTTAAGCTGCCAGTATAACGCACCCATGCACCTCCCGCGATTACGCCGATAATGCTCTACGCCGTCGGCAATCGACTCGGCCTGCAAAATCTGCGTTGCATATATAAAGGTTTCAAAATTTGTGGGATACAAATACCTTTCATATAAATAGCTTAACATTTTAACAATTCCGCCATCGCATTTTTGGTGTGCGCCGATAATGTCCGAAAATGGGTTCAGCGCTTTAGAACCTGCGAAATTCTTAACGGTTTTTATATCCGGAAACGCCTCAAACCCGAATTCCGAGCAAAATCTGCAAGAATAATCCCGATATGCTTTAAACGGCAGTCCCCCAAACCAGCACCGCCAAAAATGTGCGTCGCCGGATTCGCAATAATTAAATCTTGCAAAGCCGCCTCTGTCAGACGGAGAAGACTGGCGGTACGGTATATCATATGAATACTTTTTGCATATATCTGGGAGCATATGCTCAAAGAGTTCCAAATAATCCGCCTTTTCAAGCATGCTTCTGCCCGCTTCTTCAAGACAAAGAATTTTCATTTCTATTTCGTTATTTCCGCACAAAAGTCCTAAACACGCATGATTTCTTATGCGCTTGATATTATAAATAAATTCTTCCCTGACATTTTCTCTGAAGTCCCGCGATAAATATATATTGGTGCATGAAAACATAAATTCCTGCCATACCACAAGTCCGTACTCATCGCAAAGGTCATAAAAATAATCGTCGGGGTAAAACCCGCCGCCCCATACGCGGATACAGTTATGATTAACCCGCGCGCAATCCTCAATCATACTCTTTGTCCGCTTGTAATTCATACGAACGATTATTGAGTCCTCGGGAACATAGTTCGCCCCCATTGCGAAGAATTTAACGCCGTTAACCTTAAAGCAAAATTCGTTTCCCCACTTATCCTTTTCGGTTGAAAGCGTAAGTGTTCTCAAGCCTACCCTTTGCTCAATTGAATCCAATACTTTTTCTCCTTGGCGCAAAACAAGCGAACAGGTGTATAGGTTCTGTTCCCCAAGACCGTTCGGCCACCAAAGTTTTGGATTTTCAACCGTTATTTCCGCACGTCCGTCCTTAAATGCCGCACTGTATTCCTCGTTTTCAAAGCTCATCTTGATTTCGGCGGAAATATTGCCGCAATTTTTTTCGGTTTCATATTCAATGCCGAGTATTACTTTATCCTCGGTATGCCTTTGCCGTATATATACATCCTTTATTACATCGTAATTAAAGGCTGTAAGCTCAATCTTTCTGAAAATTCCCATGTCGGGAATATACGGCGCCCAATCCCATCCGAACATATAATTTGCTTTTCTTATATGTCCGAAGCCTTCCTCGGCTATTTTTTCGCCCCATATTTTGTGTCTGTTTTGCATTTCCTTTATGTATTTCCCTGCAGAATAGAAATGTAATCTCAAACGGTTGTTTTTATCCCTTATAATTTCCGAAACATCGACCTCGTATTTTCTATGCATATTTTCACATTTGCATATAATTACTTCATTCAGGTAAACGTCACAGAGGGTATCCAAGCCATAAAAACACAGAGTTTTATAATGCTTTCCCATTAATTCGTCCGGCACATCAAAACTCGCCGTAAAATCGTATTCGTTTTCGGAAATCCATGAATATTTTTCCGCATTATCCGCATAATACGGATCGTCAATAATACCGTTTTCTAAAAGAACCGAGTATACCGAGCACGGTACGGAGCATTTTAAGCCGCAATTATTGTAAATCAGTTCAAAATTTTTAATTTCTAAAGTCTTTTTATCCATTTTTCCCTCCATCTTGCGGTTATTTTTCCACGCGCCGCACTTTATAGGTTCAGTATCTTTTTATTGCTTCTTTTCTTATGTTTTAAAAGCAGCCTGTATTCATTTCCGATATTATTTTCGGATTTTAATCTCAAAATAAAAAAGTCGGAATCGCTTTCCGGCAAATCAATGTGTACCGTCGGGCCGCGGAAATTACTGTTTTCCGAGACCTCCGCCTCCCATTCAATCAGTCTTACGGATTTTTCACTCATTACCAATTCTGCCGTAACTTTTCCGAAAGCTTTTTCAGGCGTATCGTTTAAGAACCATATATCCGCACTGAAGTTTTCACCCTCCGTCCAGTCGTATTTGGTAACGGCTGCAGAGAACATAGTCGGACGCAAAGCATTTCTTACGGCATAATACGCCGGCTTAGGTTTTGCGGGATAACTCAGCAGACAATTATTTGCCACATTATTCCACGGTTCATTAAAGCACCAGTTCATAATCATTCCGCAGTGCGGCCATTTCTGGCGCAGCATTTCAAACTCCAGCTGATAGCCTATACATTGCAATTCATTTGAATACGCAATTAACTCCTCAAGCGAATTCGGTTTACCGTAGTATTTTTCCAAAATATCCGGGCATATCCAACAATTTTCGCCCCATGCCTTTAACCCGTGGCGGTCGACCCACGCGCGCGTAGGTGAAACGGGGAAAAGCTCGTCCGCGGGAATTATCTTTTTAATCGTTTCCAAGTCGGACATTGATGGAATACCGAATTCCGTATATGCGGTAAAATCCGAATGATAAATACAGTTAAAAACGTCCCCATTCATTTGCGGATGTGTAAACGTATACCCGCCGTGCGCCATACCGGTTAAAGGAGACGTTTTCAAAAACGGTCGACCGTAATCAAGTTCATAGCATAGTTTATCAAGCAATCTTAACGGCAATGACTGATCGTCCATTCCCGACCACGAATTAAAAAGTTCGTTTCCGCCGCACCACAACGCAAGACAGGCATGCTTGCGCAAAAGTTTTATTATCGCCGTAGCCTCGCTCTCAAGCACCGCCAAATATTCCGGTGTATCGGGATAATTATTACATGCAAGCATAAATTCCTGCCACACCATAATTCCGAGTTTATCGCAAATGCTGTAAAAGCTATCTTTATTAATACCCGAACCGCCCCAAATGCGCAGCATATTCATATTCGCGTCTTTAGCCTTTAATAACAGTTTTTCATAGCGGTCTTCATCCGCATTCCCGAAAAAAAGTTCCGGATTAACCCAATTAGAGCCCTTTATTAAAATTCTTCTGCCGTTCAGCTCCACCGTGGCCGGAGCCGCATATCTCGATTTGGGAAAAGAATTCGGATCCCCGGCATATTTGTTGCGCACAAGGCGCAGTTTTTTAAAGGCAAGAGTTCCGCTTTTCTCATCTGTGTCGCTTCTGACATTCCAAGTATAAAGATACGGTTTTCCCTGACCGCAGCACCACCACAATTCAGGATTTGCAATTTCAAACCGCGTATTTTTCCCCGAATATACAATTTTTCCGTCCGCGTCGGTCACTGTTATAAGGCACCGCGCCGAGCAGTCAATTTTAAAATCCACAGTTCCCGCCGAAAAATCGTCGTTAAGACTTGTAAAAGGCTCGCAACTGTAAATATAATCCCTGTTTCTGACCTCGATATATGCTTCCTGCCACATACCCGAAACCAAAAATCTCGGGCTCCAATCCCAACCGTAGCTTACAGGCGGCTTGCAGCAGGAGTCTGCCTCGCTTGATGTTTCCTCTGGCGCACCGGACCTTTTCGGGTGCGGATAAATAATGACCGAAAGTTCATCGTTTTCGCTCACCTTATCCGTTATATCCAGCTCCACACCTTTAAACATTCCCTCATAGGAGTATATTTTTTCGCCGTTCAGCAGAATATCATATATATAATCTATTCCTAAACTCACGAAAAAAATTCTTTCATTTTCGGCTGAAGAATACTTAAGCGTTGTTTTATACTCCCACTTTATATCCTCAAGTGCACGGTAATTCACATAATTGTCCATGATGTTCGGGTCGCCGAAGCCGTGCGACAAGCCGTAGTCATATTGAATGTTACCCGGGACAGACGCGTTAAACCATGTATCCTCCCCAACCGCTCTGCCTATCCAGCTTTGATAATATTTCATTTGTTTTCACCCTTTACAGCCGTGAATTTTACGATACTCCATCGACGTCATATTTATGTCGCTTATAAGGGCTTCAGTCAAATCGGATACATTCTCATAGCCCGCTTCAATCGCAATTACTTCCAAACTTTGAGCCGTGTTTACCAGCGCCGTTTTTGCCGCCGCAAGTCTTGACTTCGAATAAAAGTTTCCGATTGTTGTGCCTGTATAATCGCGGAACAAACGGCACATAAAATGTCGGCTCATCTTACACTCCGCTACCAACAAATCATAATTCAATCCGCCGTGCGCAGAATTTAATACGGCTTTTTTGATTTTTGAAACAGCGTCCTTCACGTCCGTTTTCACCTTTGAAAAACCGCGAACGTTTTTAATTATTTCAGCCAAAAGAACCTCGTTGCAATATTCGCCGACTATTAATTCATCTATCATATCGTCGTTTTTTTTCAATAGCTCAATGTCTTCTCCCTCTATCGGATATTCATCAAACAGCTTTTTCAAAATATCCGCGCCTCTGTATTCCCGTAACAGCTTGCGCGCCGCTTCGCGCTCACTGTAAAGCGAAAAAAGCTCATAAGGATTTTTTTCAGGGCCCTTATAATCACCTAAACGGTCTATAAGCAATTTAAGACCGCTGCCGCGCGAGAAGACCTTGCCCCTCAGAATATCCTCTTCCGTAACCTTGGCGTATAAAATCTCTCTGGCATCGGCTGCGGCGTCCTCTATACAGCCTTTAAAACATCCCCGTTCGCGATCATATGTAATATATATGAAACCGTCATCCGCCTCTTTAGCGTCGGGATATGAAACGTCCTCTCTTTCATCAAGCAAAAGACCTTCGCTCCATGTAGCGCCGTCATCATCCGACAGCATAGCGGTAAGATTATTTCTTCCTTTGAAGTTTTTGTGATTTACAAGAAGCAATCTTCCCGATTTAAGCCTTGAAAGAAAAAATCTTGAAGATGGGCTTGCCACGCCGGAGTTTGCTCCGGCGCACCAATTCTCACCGTAATCCCACGAGTATGTAACACCTATGCCGTACATGGTGCGTACCCACATCATCAACCTTCCATCCGTCATTTCAACAACCATGTGTTCATCGAACGAACGGTTTGGCATTCCGCAGCCGCCGAGTTTTTCAAAGGTTTTACCGTTGTCACGCGTTATGTATACAAATGCACCCGGAGCTTCCCTTCTGTTGCGCCATGATTCGTTAAGCCACGGCGTATCCCACACCGCAATCGGGAAAAGCCACTCGCCGGTTGATAAAACCAACGGTTTGTTCATCATCACATCATGACCGATAAAAAATTCCTTACCCCAAATAAGCTCATCTGCATCGGGGTTTTCACATATTGCACCGTACAGTGCATTATCGGGTATAACCGACCATGTAAACCAAAGTCTTCCAAGCGGGTCTATCCATAAACAGGGATCAAAGCAACGGTGCTTTTCATCATAATACGCCGCGGCAATCGGCTCGGAAAAATTCTTTCCGTCATCGGATTTTACGATCATACAGTAATTTCCGAGCGTTTCCTTTGTTTTTCCCGAGTAAAAGCAGGAAAAAATTCTTCCGCCTTTCGTCACTTCAATACCGGGTATCCCCTGCCAAATTCTTTGATCTCTCTTAAATGCCCGTAATTCATTTGAGTCTGTAATTAACATTGTTTCTCTCCTTGACCGATAAACTCGGCGCCGCAAAATGTTTTTACCGCCTATTGTTTGATTTCCGTTTTTTAACAATAATAAAGGTTATTACTCCGCCCGTAACGACAACAGCGCAGCCCGCCGTAATAATAATTTTAAGAACTATATTACCGTTTGATTTGGCGTCCGTATTAATGCGCCGACGCTTCAAAAGCTTTTTTGTTCCGCTTTTTGAAGTGTTTTCAGATTCATTTTTTTCATCATCCGATATTTGCCCGCCGTTATTATTTTCACTATTGTCAGGCACATAATTGTTCGGTTTATTTTCCTCGGCTTTTACCCTATCCGGCAGATCAACCTCGCCCTCAAGCCTATTTGTCAGTTTGGTAGCGGCCGAGGTTTCAAACAATCTTATTTCATCTACAACCGTCGTTCGTTCGTTTGACTTTATGTAGAAGCCGATTTTGTCACTGTTTCCGCTGTTAACCGTTACCCCGACATACGCCCATTTGCAGTCATTATTCAAATTCCAGCTCATCAGCTTTGAATAAAATCTCTCTCCCTGAATCAGGATTCCGAAATCCGAGTTGCTGCTGCTGGATGCCGCCGCAAGCGACAGCGTGTAGGAGGTATCAGGTTTTACGTCAATCCATTTTATCAGGTAATGGTGATCGGAATATCCCGTAAGGCTCGACATAAACAGCGAATTGTTGCCGTTTCCGCTGTCGGCTACCGACAGGCCGGAAAACATGCCGTTCCAGCCGTAGGCATCATCCCAGCCGGCTTCACCCGAAGAAAAGCTGTAATTCTTTATTAAATTATCCTTTTCATCGCAGCCCAGCAACGGCGGATTCATATTGGTAACCACGGCTGTCATAGACTTATCCGCTTTCTTAAACGCTTTATCCTTTTCACAAAGCATTATGTTATCTAAATAAGCGGCGCTTACCGCCCCGCTGACGGCAATAAGTAAATCACAATCATTTCTGACCTGTAAAATCATTCCCCGCCTGTGCCAGTTGTTGTCCCATGAGGGCGGGGTCATGGAAAGCTCGTCGCTCATATTCGGCGTTTCGTCATAATAGCCCGCACCGCGCGGATTATCAAGGTTTATGTAAGTGCCGTCGGTATTCATTATACCGAAAGTCATATCAAGGTGATTGCTTTCGCTGTAATATTTTCCCTTCACATCCGTGGCAAAAATGTAATCCGTATTCCCATGCAGGCGCACCGGTATATAAATTTTTTCCGTATCAGTACTGTTCGGGAAAAAATGCAGGACCCTTGTGCCGTCATGTGCTTCAACCGCGGAAACGCCGTCTTTTATAAAAGACGGTATGTTCCAGTCGCCGCTTTCACTTTCAAATCCGCCGTCTGTAATTATATTGTCCTCTTCCCTGCAGTAAAGCAAATCTGTTTCAAACGCAGTCATTGTCGGCAGGGTTGAAATATCAAAATTGACCCTGACCGTCATATTATTCCCGACCTCACAGACGAACCTTTTACCCTCGGCTGCTTTTTCGCCGTCTACATACCAGCCCTCTACCATATAACCGACATCAGGCTCCGCCGAAAATGTAAGTTTTTCTCCTTCTGCCGCCCATTCCGCACTGTCGGTAAGTTTTCCATGCTCGGAAGCCGTGGCGGTAATCAAGCATTTTCTCGAAACTTTTATCTCATCGATATAAACCTCTCCGACACGGTCCTCAAGCTGAAGCCTGAGCACCGAATTATTGCCGGAATTAAAGGTATCACGTTTTACCGACCACTTGTTCGCCTCATTGAAATTAATCCAATGCTGCAGTATTGCGCCGCCCGCGCCGCTGATTTCAAGGTAACCGTCGACCTTGCTTTTATCATTGAATTTTTTGTAGCGGTAGCTAATGACATATTCTGTATTCGGTTGAACACCGATAGTTTGCGAAACGGTCTGCTTTTTGTTGCTGTCCTTAAAATGAATGACTTTTGAACCGCTTTCACCGTCATAAACAACCTCCGGCTCCGTTTCTCCGGGCGTCCAGTTATTTATTCCGTTCTCAAAATCGCCGTTTTCCACCGCATTATGAATACCGGGTTTAAACCGCACCTCAATTTCGGCGTCTGATGCTACGGTGTATTTCAGCCTTATATCCGATGAAATTCTTTTACCGTTCGCGTACCATCCGTCAACCGTGTAGCCCGCGTCGGGGGCAGCCAATACCGTAATTTCACTTCCGGCCGCTGTCAATCCCACATTATTTGCGGCTTTCCCGTGTTCTCCCGCAACAACGGTTATTTTGCATTTTTTCACAACACAAACATTATCTATATAAGCCTCACCCGCACGGTTTTCAAGTCTTATTGTAAGAGTGGTATTGCCACCTGTTTTTATTGTGTCGGTTTTTTGCGCCCATACGCCTTTATCGTTAAAGTTTATCCAATGCTGCATTACAGCACCGTTCGCACCGTCAACTTCAACATAAGCGTCAACCGTATCCTTGCCGTTAAGTTTTTTGTAGGAATATGTCAGCTGATATTCGGAATTTGCCTCAACCGCAAAGGACTGGCTTATTGCATATCTTTTTACGCTCCCCGTAAAACGGGCGACATTTGATTTAATTTCAGTATTAAAAACTATTTCCTGCGTAACGCCGGACGGTACCGTCCAACCGTTTGTTCCGTCTTCAAAATCCCCGTTTTTAATTAAATTATACAAGGCAGAATCGGATTTTTCAGCCGCAATAAAGCTGTTGCCCAAGCTTGAAAAAAGCATGTAAAGCAAGGAGGTTGAAAATATTGCAATAATTATTAATACGCTTAAAAGCTTTTTAGATATAACTTTTATTTTCATTTATATCCTCTTTCTGTGATGGAAAATAAGATAATTCAAATAATTATTTGCCCAAGAGTATATGTCTTAACGCGGCAACATCTTCGGAATTTAAAATGCCGTCGTTCGCAATATCAACCGCCTTAAAATGTAAACTCACAGTTGACGCTTCACCCGCCGCAATGTATTTTTTCAATACAATAAGGTCTAAAATATCTGTAACGCCGTCCGCGTTTGCGTCGCCGCTGCCGGTTCCGGGCTCATTTTCGGGGTCAATTTTCAATGCGGCCACCGTTGCCGAATCAACAATGCCGTTTGCCTTAACGCAGTGTTTTTTCTGAAAATCCTTTACCGCAGACTCGGTTTCGGAGTCGAAATTGCAATTTTCCGTGAGAGCGTAGCCGAAAAGCCCGAGTTTCTTTTGTACCCACAAAACCTCTACCCCGGCGTCACCCTGTTTCAAAATTCTTTCGGGTTCAATCGGTGCCAGCTCAGCCACAACCACATTATCAATGTATGCCTCGCCCGCACGGTTTTCAATTTTTATTGTAAGTTTGGTATTGCTGCCTGTCTTTATTGTGTCGATTTTCTGCGCCCATACGCCTTTATCGTTAAAGTTTATCCAATGCTGCATTATAGCGCCGTTCTCACCGTCAACTTCAACATAAGCGTCAACAACATCCCTGCCGTTTAACTTTTTGTATGAATAGGTGAGCAGATATTCCGTGTTTGCCTTAACGCCGAAGGTCTGCGATATTGCGTATCTGTCTACCTCTCCCGTAAAGCGGGCGACATTTGAATCGGTTTCACTGTCATAAACGATTTCCTGCGTAATGCCGGACGGCACCGTCCACCCGTTTATTCCGTCCTCAAAATCGCCGTTTGTAACCAAATTATTAAAGCTGCCGGCAGCCGTCTCGGCTGAGACGGAAAAAAGTGTGACATACATTGAGGAAATAAGGAGCGCGATAATTGTAAAAATGCTTATAAATGTCTTAGATAAAATATTTTTTTTCATTTTTTCTTTCTCCTTTTTACCGTTAGTAATAAATTTGCTAGAATGTATTTCAATTAATCAAGATTAAAATATACGCCTACTCAGCCGTTGGGAAAAGGTACATATCATCCACCGTTATAACGCCGCCGCCATCGGCAAAAGCTAAGCGCACCGCCGTAGCTGTTCCGGAATTGAATACGGTAGTATATCTCACCCATTCGTCCAAATGTACTGCTGAAGTTGTTTTTTGAACAATTCTGTTTTCAGGGTGCGGCTTGCCCGCGTCAAGAACCTTGTACTGAATTGTGCCGCTCTCGCTTTTGGCAAACACCGTATAGGTGTATGTTGTATTTGGCTGCACATTTACCGTTTTGTAAAACCATGACCATGTTGATGAACCGTCGCCGTTACACTTGACGGCGGTTTTGCCCGAGTGTGTAACCTCCCCTTCGTCTCCGGTCACAACATCCCATACGCCCGTATCGTCAATAATGCCCAGTTCTTCCCTGCTTTTAAGATTCTCAAAGCTGAAATCCGCAACCATATTTTCGGATTCATCGCAAATCACCTTTCCGAACTTAACCGGTTGTGAAACATCGGATACCGCCTTGCCGCCTTCAAAATCCACCGCGATTATACGGTAATAATATGTCGGCTCTGCCTCTGCCGATTCATCATAGAATGTACCTATCAAATTTCCGCTTTCATCAACCGAGCCGGCGTCAAGCTCTGTTAACACGCTCCATCCTTTGCCGTCCGCCGAGCGCTGAACAATATATTTCTCGGCATTTCTGCTTGCGATAAAATTCAATGTTCCGTCTATATCCGCGGCAAGCATTACAGGGGCGTCAAGCTTTTGCTCTATGCCTTTCGCGGCATTTTTATTGTCCTTTACGGTATAGTACATTGTAGAAAGCAACGGCATATATGTTGTATCCGATGTTCCCAGCAATGATTGCATAGAGCCCTTGCCGTTATACATCCAATAAAAAGCCCCCGTATATCCGGCTTCCATAGCGTTTTTGATAAAGTTCTTATAATTTCGCATATGGAATGAATTGTTGGTGCTTTTAGCCGACGCCTCCGACGGACCGAATTCACCCAGCACTACCGGCGTGGTAATTACGGCGTCGGAAACGCTCGGCACATCCGAATAATCCTGGTAAATATCTCTCCCGATAAAGTCAAGACCGAGCTTATTAAAGCACTGCAGGGTTTCGTCATGATTCCATCCGCTTGTCACCCAAACCGGTATGCCACTGAGTTCACGGCGTGACGCTTTAACGATCTCGCCTATAAAATCTGTCATAACCTCCTTAGTTGTGCCCCACGGCTTATAAAAGTTCGTCTCACCGTAAATGTCCGCCTCGGGTTCGCAATACGCGGTAATCGAAAAAATTATTTTGCGGTATTTATTAATGAGTTTCAGAACAGGCGTTACCGCCTTATCAATGTAATGCTCCCGTACCGTGGGGTCGGTCACCATGCGGGTGTATTTATCGTATGCTTTCTTGCTTCCCGAATAAAGTCCCGATTCAATGTTATAATCGAAATGCGGCTGCACTGTGAAATTAAGCGCAACACCGTATTCCGTCGCGATCTTCAGAACCGTTTCTAAGTTTTTAAGGAAGAGCGGCTGAACTCCGGTAACATCGCCGGTGCTGTCAAATTCCAATCCGTCTCCGCCCATAAACAACCATATTGTGGTGCAATCAATTCCCAACTTACTGATATTATATAACCCGGTGCGCACCGACTTCTCATCAAAAGAATTTTTTGTATTATTAATCTGATTATCTCCGAGACTTCTCCGCTGTTCTCCGACCCAAGCATAGTTAAGACCGTATATGAAGCCATGGTCGTCAATTGCCTTTTGATAAAGCGTTTCGTTCTTTTTCGGTCCCGAATATCCGCCTATCGCCACCGCGGAAACGGCAGTAACAATTAATACTGCCGCAACAACGGCGGATGTAATCTTATAGCGTAGCTTCAATCTGTTTTCCTCCTGTCGCGGTTATTTTAAAAGCGTTCCGTTTTTTAGTAAAAGGTCAGGTTCTGTCATCCAATACAAGCTTTATAGCGTCGTCAATAACAGGAGATTGCTGTTTCAAAACCGTGTCAACATTGTTTGCGCCGACTGTAAGTTTGAGCCAAAGATCAAGATAGTAATTCTTCTCCTTAACATTCAGTACTCCGTTGGAATAAGCATTGCACTTGGGCTGATTCCACATCCAGTCATGTATTTCTTTAAATTCCGGTTTTGCATACAGAGTATCTGAATAATGCGCCGAATCAAGCCAATATGTTAAGAACTCGGCCGAACCGGCAGGATTTTTCGAGCCCTTGCCTACGCCCCACAGGGTTACTCTGAACGGTGAGTAATAGGAGCCGTTGTTCTGCTTCGGGAAAGGCACCGCACCCCAGTCGTCTTTCATATTTTTACCGTAGGAACCGCCCGACTGCATTTGCCACGAACCGTTAACATACATTGCGCATTTACGGTTAATAAAGTCTTCCTCAACCGAATTTGCGGGGTTCAGGCACTTATCAATATCGCGCAGATTATTGAAAAACTTCCACGATTCCCTCACCTTTTCATCATAGGATGTGTTCTTGATCGTATTCCCCGAAACAGAAACAAAATCTTTACCGGTTGACCACATAAACACTCCGGCATAACCGCATTCCAATCCGTATATTTTGCTGTCGCCGCTGCCTGTTGTCATTTCCTTCGCAATCGAAGCAAGCTTGTTCCAGTTCCAATCATTCGGATTCTTCTTCCATATTTCATACGGTGTTTCCACGCCGTTTTCCTCAAAAAGAGTTTTATTGAAGAAAATCATATAGAAATCACTCATGGTTGAACCCTTTGCCAAAACTCCGTAATACTTGTTGTTCCATTTGTAGCAATCCATGGTGTCAATATCCCAAAGCTTGTTTTTTAAATCAAAATTCTTCGTGGGAAGTTCTTCAAAAAGGCCGTTGATTATCATTGAGGGATAAGAGCTGAGCATAATAGCGGCCGCGTCCGGTGCGGCTCCGGACGAGACAAGCGACGCCAGCTTTGTTTGATAGTTATTAAGACTTGTCTTAATAAACTGCACCTTGCAACCGGTTTTGCTTGTAAACGCCTTTGCGGATTTAGTCTCGGACTCGGACGGCTCATACCATACCAAGACCTTTACCGTTGAGCCCTTAATATCCGTTACGGTATTTTTAACGGAAGAATCTTTATTTCCACCGCTGCCGGAATTTTTGCTGCCGACGCCGTTTCCGCCGGACGCCGCGTTCGATTCATTTTCTGACGCCGCAGTACTCACGTCATCTGAACCGTCCACCTCGATATATTCCCATATATCCGAGGAATTATTGCCTTTGTTGCCATTCCCGCAGCCGGAAAGTGACGTTAATACGGTAATTGCCAACATCCAGCAAAGCATTTGCTTAAATTTTCCGATTAATTTCATTGTATTTACCTCTCTTTTTTAAGCCATTCGGCATTTTTTGAAAATTTATCCCACTATTCCGACGCGGTCAATATTCTGTACGAATTTTTTTTGTAATATCATGTACATAATAAGGACAGGCGCAATAAAAACCAGACTTCCCGCCATTTGCAAAACTCTTTTGTAATCCTCTTCAACCAGCTGTGTGCTGACCGTTGAAGTAATGTTCGCAAGCGAAACAGCCAACGTTCGGTTTTCAGTTAAGTACATATCCGAAAGATAGTAATCGTTGTAATGCCATATAACCGAAAAAATTATAACAGTAAAAATAACCACACCCGATGACGGAATAATTATTGATACAAAGGTTTTAAACGGTCCCGCCCCGTCTATATACGCCGCTTCCTCCAATTCGTACGGAATTTTTGAAAGAAATTGTCTGTAAATAAATATGAACAAGCCCGAACGCAGACCCACTCCGAAAAGCGCCGGAAGATAGAATGTAAGCGGCGTATCAAGTATGTTCGGGCGTAAATCAATACCGGTCAATTTGAAAAATCCAAACAAAACGCCCAGAAAATCCAAATGCGAGAAATTCATGGATGTCGGTATTATTATCATTTGCGGCGGCACAACGATAGTCAATATTACAAGTCCGAACAATATCCTGTTACCTTTAAATTTAAAACGCGCAAGCCCGTAAGCCATAAGCATGCAGGTCAAAACCTCCAAAAGTCCGCTCCCCACAACTATAAACAAGGTTGCGCAAAGACTTTTTACATAATCCATGTTCGCGCAGGCAAGCTTTATGTTATCCAAGGTAAAACTTTTCGGAATCCACACAACCGAGGGATCGTAAATCTGATTATCCGGCTTAAATGCCTGACTCAACATATAGGCTATCTGGTAAAGAAAAATGTAGCTGAGGGAAATAAGAAAGAAGTAGCGTAGTGCGCTTGCAGCCAACTTATTTACAGCTGTCCTGCGTGCGTTTTTATTTTTCACGGTTTCACCCCTCCCATTTTCTCAAAAGCCAAAAATAAAGTGCCGCAATAAGCAACGCGATAATAGCGAAAATTGATATAAAATATGTCCACAGCATAGCCGAGCTCACATCGTATACCTGTTGCTGCATCATATTAAACGCCGATCGCATAACCGTATTTGAAGTGCCGGTAAGTATATCTATTGAAGTATAAATAATAACCAGTAACAAGGTGCTTCCGAGCATAGGAAAGGTTAAATACCAAAATGTCTCCCACTGAGTAGCGCCCTCAACCTTGCAAACCTCATAAAGCTGCCTCGGAACGGTTTGAAGACCGGAAACAAAAATTACAATCTGTATTCCGCAGCTCCACAGAAGATTAAAAATCCTATCTATGTAAGTTATAATTACAGCCGTCACATTTTCGGGCAATCCCAATCCCATCATAACCGCTTTAAAATCAATAAAACCGCCCATAAAAGCGCTGACCTTATCGGTTGTGTCCATCATCGCGGTTGCCAATGAGTCTTCCGAAATAAAGCTCATTACAATTCCGGTTGATATTATGGCAGGTAAGAAGAACACCGAACGAAAAAGAACTCTGCCTTTAAATTTACCGTTAAGTATCACAGCAATAATAAGACTGAAAATTACTATAAACGGAAGCGAATACGCAAAGTCTCCGAGGGATGAAATTATTTTATCGCCGTATGTCGGCTCCTCCGCCAAAATATATTTAAAATACTTCAATCCCTTAAAATCCAGCTTTAAACCGTCGGCCGTCATTGTAACCTTGGAAAAGGAGAAAAGTATTGATTGTCCTATCGGAATCAGAATAAACAATATAAATCCTATTATCCACGGAATACAAAACATAATACCGTATTTTGCCTTGATTTTTTCAAGCGAATGATTCTTAGATTTAATCTCTTTCATTATACTGTCACTCCCCTCCGTAGATAAACGAACGTGCCTCTACCTTTCCGAGCGGGGTAATCACAGACGTATTCCCATAGTTCACATAAATTGAAATTCCGTTTTCAAAAACAGTATGCGCAAGGTTTCCTTCCCGTTCATTTTTTAATATTTTGCTGTCCTTAACGGACTTTAAAAATCCGTTTGAAATGTCAAGTATATTTTTTATTTTACTCTTCACCGTATTGTACCTGCTCGTAGAGAATATTGAATACGAGGTTGAAAAAAGACCCTCTGGATATTTGCCGCAAACACTGAAACCGGGATTTACACCGCATTCAACCGTTTTGAGGAAATAAGTATTCGGGTCATCCTCGGCATTTATCGGAGAGGAATAAAGCGGAATATAGCCCTTAAATACCATTTCATAAAACGGAATATCTCTGTCAATACAATCGTATTGCGAGCTTTTAAGCGGAACATTTGTTATATAGTCAGACGCTAAAGCCGCGTATTCGTTAGCGTCCGATGTGAGTACATTTAATTTTGCCCGGGAAATTTTGGAAATTACCGCCGACGCCTGTTTTGAAATATCTCCCTTGCAGTAGCCGCCGGTATAGGAATAATCGGAATATGCGGTGTTCCCGAGCGTACTCAGAGATACCCCGCAAAGCTCAGTATCTGCCGCAACGGAAATCAATTTATCTGCGGCTTTCGTAAGTTTTCTCGGTGAAAGCAGGTAATAAGGGTAGCTGTTACCGTCATATGTGTTTAAGGCAACATTGAACGAACGGTATTTGCTGCGTATAAGATTTGCGGTTTTTACAGAGTCGCCGAGACTTGAAAATCCGTTCCCGGATTTTGAAAAACGAACTATATCATAATCCAAAAACAGCTTATTACCGACATTTCGGCAATAATCGGCAAGCTGTAAAAATTTCTTCTTGCCGCCGAAACTCTTGCTCGGCTTAAACCCGCCGCCGATGGTTTCGGCGTCCAAACCGCCGTCAGTAAATCCTGACATTTTTATAAGAAATTTCTCACCAGTCTCCTCTGTTAATTCCTTCACAATGCTCAATGCTTCGGAAAAATCAGTGGCAACCTCAGTGCTGTTATACGGGAAACCGAGAAAGAGCTTTTTAGTCTTTGCTCCGCCGAGTATTTCAAGCGCAAATGCAGGTGAATTCTCTTTACCTGCCGAAAGTTTTCCCGTTCTGAGCAAAATATCACGGTAAAGCGACGCCATTCCCGAATAATCCTTTGAATATCCGTTCATCGGGTAATAACGCACCGAAAAACAATCAGCCGAAATTCTTTCGGAAGAATATTTTTTAATGTAGGTCACCGCTCCCGAATGATCGGTTATATTCGTAAGGTCATACCCGCGCAGGGAAAATTTAGCGTAAGCGCCGGAATAACCCGTTTCAGGGTCCGCCGCCTTTGCCTCAACGGTAGCGGATGACGCCCCCTCGCCTATTACCGCCAGAATGCTGTTTTCCCCGTCGCATGAACCGAAAACAGGGAGCCTCGACTGTTCGGATGACGCTGTCTCGGAGTATACAACCTTGACAGGATCATTGCCGTACAATTCCTCGGAATATGTTTTAACCGTTTCGGCATTCGCGGTTTTTATAATTCCTCCGCTGCCGGACGGAACCACCAAATAAGAAGTTTCACTGTTAACGGCGCTTACCATATACGGTAAAAGCGATATTTGGTATATATGATAGTCGGATTCGGAAATCTCTCCTACGATTATTTTTGCTTCCAAGCCTTCATCAAAGAGGGTGTATTCAACGGGTACGGATATTTTCAGTTTATCAAAATAATATGTAATTTTTATGCCGTCATCGATTTTTTCAGACGCCACTCTGCCGTTTTTTATAACTCCCGTGCTTCCCGAAACGGTTTTTACACTCAGCGTTTCACTGTCAATATATGATATATTGATCGGTGAGGTAAGCTCGACCGACGCCTTACCGCTTGTAACCCCGCTGCTGTAAAAGCCGTACGGAACGGTACCGAAAATACCACCGTATGCCTTTGAATGTAAAAGGAGAGCGGTTCTTTCTGCGTCCCATTCAAGCGAATAATTATTATTTTCCGCAATTATTCCGCCAGACGCTTTATTCACGCCGCCTTCATAATAGAGAATTTGCTTTTCCATGGTTTTCGGAACACACCCGGTAAGGAGAATGATAATACTGATAATAGCGGTAGCTATTATCCGCCTTTGTTTCAAGTTTTTCATTTGCTCCCCCCGTTCATCTAAACGCGATCTCTTGTATCACGCTTAATAAAAAGCTGAGAAAATCCTGTGCCAATATAAGCGCCATAAAAATCATAAAACCCGCTATTGCCATTCCCAGCACGCTAAGCAGTGTCGCTAGTACCGCGCGTTTGAAATCAAACTCGTGTACAGTCATAACCGATACGATAATCATTACTATAAAATAAAATATACTCAAATTGTTTAAAAGCGAAAGAAATGAGACGCCCGACGGCGCAACATAATATGAAAGCAATATAAACAGCAGGTAATTGATTACAAGCGGCAAGAGAGAATAACATGAGGTTATATAAATATCCTTTAATCTGCCCTTTCCCTCAAACAGTACGCATACGCACCAGTTAACTCCGACCCAAAGCAGCATAAGAACAACCGTGCCCAAAAATGTGTATATAACGTTATAAGAAGACTCATCGGTTACAACATACATAAAACCGGCGTTAATATCCTTTGCGGTACGCGTTACAAAAAACATGAGCAATAAAACAGTAGCTATTACAACCGAACCGTATTTTTTATCAACAATATTTGTAAATGAAGCTTTAGGATGTACAAGCGATGAAAACGCTGTGCCGATAACCCGATTTCTGATCATTACCGTATTCCTTTTGGTTGTAACCACTATCAACGCTGAAAGTGCGGCCAAAATTACAAAAGCCGTAATAAAGCACAGTAAAAAGTTGCCTTTGAGCGTTGACTTTATAATTTCGGAACGGGCGCGCACATATGTTTCCTGATCAAGCCCGAGTTTGGAATAATACATGGCGGTTTTATAATCGTCGCGCATTACGGCAGCCTCGCCGAGTCCGATATACGCCAACTGATTGTTTGCGTCCTGAGAAAGCACTTCTCGCCAGTATTCCTCCGCTTTGTCGCTTTCTCCTCTCATTCGCAACGTATCCGCGCGCATGACGCTTTTTCCGTAATCGGTCGTTTCAAAAACGGTTATGGTTTTTTTCTCCGAATCCGAAACAAAAATATCTCCTTTTTCGTTTACGGCAATTGAAGTAGGATTTTTGAATACTCCCTGCTGCGTTCCGTTTCCGAATCCGCCGGAGAAAGCATTTATAAGATTACACTCAAAATCGTATACAAATATTCTGCCCGTATTATTATCCAAAATATAGAAGAAGTTTCCCGAAACCGCTATTGCGGAAAAATGGTTATTCTTTGTGACATTTTCGCTGTTTTTCACTCCGGCTATATCGCCGAAGCAAAAATTATCCCCTGAAATTTTTTTAAAATTGAATTTGTGGCTTAAAATATTGTCGCCGGACGGATTAAGTCTTCTTACCTGCCCTCCGGAAAGCGAATCGGGAGAAACCGTCGTAGTGAAAATAAAGCCGTCGTCATCAATACAAAAATTCAAAAATGTGTAGGGCAGCTTTTGAACGTCATTCATCCGCTTTTCCGTTGTAGAAAACAGTTCTTTCGTAAAATTTCTAAGCGCCGAAGCAACCGAAACCTTAACCTTGTTCGCACCGTAAAACCCGAGAAACTCATATTCGGGAGAGAATTTTAAAGCGCCGTAATAACACCCGTCGCAAAGAACATAAAGATAGCGCCTTTCATCCTCTAAAACCTTTATCGGGGTAAAATTAAAATCATCGGGCAAAAGAAGCGAATCCGGACGGTTTACGAGCTTTTTAACATTTCCGTCGGAATCAAAAATAACTATACGTCGGTTATCGGTATCCGCCACAAAAATGTCTCCGCTCTTATTAACATATATACCCTCGGCACCGCGAAAATCAACCGTTTGCCCATTATATACGGCATTCGATATACTGTTAACAATTCTGTAATTCGAATCAACAACTGTAATGCCGGACTCAGCTGCGTCCAGTACATATAAATTCCAGTTACTGTCAAAGCATATATGCCTTAAATCGGACTCCGCCGGAAAATCGATAATTTTTTTAACGGAATACATTTCAGCTGTTTCTTTGGGAACCTTCTGTGAATATCCCTCCCAATAGGTATACGATTTATACGGCACGCTTTCGTTTTCGGCAAATGCCGGAACGGAAAGCGTTACCGCAAAAAGCGCAACTGCCGAAAGGAGCTTTAATAAATTTGAAATTGATTTATTTTTCATAACCGAATATCTCCTCAGCCCTTAATTCCGGCACTGCTCATTGTTTCAATAACATTCGACTGTGTGAAAACATACACAAGTATAGGCGGAATCATCAATATTACCGTGGCAGCCATAGCGCTCCCCGAGCGTGCTATTCCGCCCGCGGTAATTTGGCTGATAACCATTGGCAATGTTCTTAAATTTTCACTAAATACGGTTCCCTGGGGCTGGATTGTCCAAATATCCCTGAAAGAAAACAACGCAAGCGTCATCCAACACGGTTTAACCAGCGGGAAAACAATATTGAAAAAAATTCTGAAATATCCCGCGCCGTCAATTTGCGCTGCCTCAACCAATGAAATCGGTATGCTGGATTCCATATACTGCTTCATTAAAAAAACACCCAAAGCGGACGGGAGATACGGAAGTATGTATACTAAATATGTATCAATAATACCCGATTTTGAAAAAATCAGATACTGCGGAATGGCAAGTGTATACGCGTTATACAGCAAAGAGAACTGAACAATAAAAAACAGCGCCTTAATAAGTCGGTTCTTTTTCCATATCACAAGAACAAACGCCGCCATCGACGCAACCACAACATGCATAACGGTTGTAAGCGCCGCAATAAAAATGCTGTTGAAAACATATCTTGAAAGAGGAATACTCAGCTTTGAAAGCAAGGAAGGCAGCGCCGCATAATTTGCCGCCGTAGGTCTTACAACATAAAATTTCGGCGGGAATGCCAAAAGCTCATCCAAAGGTTTCAGAGAAGTTATTACAGAATATATGAGCGGTAAAATTGTAAATAATCCGAAAAGAGCCAAGATAACAAAATAAAAGAAATTGCCTGCCTTGGAGCGAGTAAATCTTTTTATGCCCGAACTTCGCTTTGCCATATATTATCCCCTTTTTACTTACCCAATACCGATACGATTTTCCCGATTCCGATTCGTGTAAACGCCATAATCGCAAACAGAAAAACGGACATTGCCGACGCTAATCCCATCTCATACCTTACGCTTCCTATATCCGTAAGAAGTGAAACCAGCGTATCCGCGCAGTAGTTCACACTGGGATAGCCGCACAGTTGCTTGGCTATAACGCTTACGGAAAAGGAATTTTGAATTTGCATTACACAGCTGAAAAGAATTATTTCTTTCATTGAAGGTAACGTTATATACCATAATTCCGCCCAGCGGTTTTTAATCCCGTCTATTGCGCCGGATTCGTAAAGCTCAGGATTAACATTTTGCAGCCCCGAAATATTTGCCAAAAATGAAACGCCGAGACTGCACCAGAGCTGCACTATTATTACAAGAACAAAAGCATACTGCGTGCTCTTAAACCACTGAATAGGTTCCGTTATAAGCCCCAACGACTGAAGAAAGCTGTTTGCATAGCCGTAGCTGTCGCCGCTGAAAAAAACCTGCCATATAAAATACACGTTTCCCATGAGCGCCGGCGAATAAAAAAGAAAGGAAAGAAAGGTTCGCAATCCGCGATTCAGCTCATTTATCATCCATGCCAAAATGAAAGAAAGCAAAAAGCCCACAGGCCCGGTTATTAACGCGAACATAACCGTATTCTTCACACATATCCAAAAAACATCGTCTTCCAAAAACATAGACATATAATTTGAAAGTCCCGCAAATTTAAGCTGATGCAGCATATCATAATCGAAAAAGCTCAAAATTACCGAGGAAATAATAGGGAGAACCGTAAACGCAATAAACAAAACCAAAAATGGCATAAGTAAAACCACGAGCGGAAGTTTTTCGTAACTGCGTTTTTTCTTTACTGACACTGTTTTCTTCTCAATTGGTATTTCCACGCGTGTTCTCTCCTTTTATTTACCGTATTGCTTAATCTTTTTTCTTATTTCGCTGTCTGCCGTTTTACTCCATGTATAAAGCATATCTTTCGGTCTTTCGTTATTCTCAACAACATTCCAATACGCCTGATCGATAACACGCGGCACATAATAGCTTCCCGGAATCTCGTTATATTCTTTAACCGATCTCCATTGTGTGAGCATATTGCCGAGACATTTGCCGTCCCACGAAAGTTTAGAGGACGCTTCAATATTTGAGGTTGAAACCCTTGCCGATATTCCCAAAACCGATTCAAGCGCCTGTATGTATGAAAGCTGTATGTCGCACGAGGTCCACCATTTAATAAATTCCCATGCCTCCTCATGATTTTTGGAATCCTTTAAAATCACAGCGGCAGTACCGGCGCCTACCGAGGTTCCCGCCTCCGATTCGGATAAGCCGGGTACGGGAGCCATAACCCAACGGTTTTTAATTTCCGGAGCCGTAGCCGCTATTGTCGAATACATTTGGTTACTCTGTATGCCCATAGGCATAATTCCTGTTCTGAATCGGTTATAAAAATTATACGCTTTCGGACAGTTATACTTTGTAAAGAAATCGGTGAAAAATTCGAAAGCGGATATTGCCTGCGGCGTCAGCAAATCGGTTGCATTCAAATCGTTGTTGTAAAGATTTCCGCCGAACTGTGCCAAAAACATATTAAAACAGGTCGATACAGCCGATGCGTTTGTTGCCGCATTATCAAGATTCCCGGCTATACCCGTCTGAAGATTATTGGCTGAAAGAATTGTTAATGTATCAATAAATTCATCCCATGTTTTCGGAATTTCAAGACCCATTTCTTTGAATATATCCGTTCGGATAAAAAGCATCAAAAAGCTTTGCGTGTCCGGCAAACCGTAAACGCCGCCGTTGTACTCATACGGCACAACCGCACCCTCGGCAAAGCGCTTTATAATATCGCCGTAATCGGCAAACTGTTTAAGATTATATGCCGCATTGCGCAGTGCAAGATTTACCGGTTCGCTTCTTTGCTGCTGCAAAACGCAGTCGGGTGAATTGCCCGACAAAATTCCCTGTACCAGTGAAGCGTTGGTTATCTTAACGTTTACGCCTATACCGGTCTGCGGAACAAACTCGCTCTTTATCAGCGAATTAAGCACCTGAGCCTGATCTCTTCCCCAATTTATCCAAAGGGTGATTTTTTCAGTTGCCGCGGAATCGCCCGATATATTATTGTAATCTATAATAAACGAAGCTATAAAGCGTTCAACAGAATAACTTATCTTTTCAAATAAACCCGCGTTAACGCCTCGTGTTTCCTTATGTGAAGATGACAGCGTAAATGAATCAATATTAAGCGGCATATCCATTATATCGTATAAAGTTGCGCTTATAGAGGAATATGCCGAATAGAATGCCGACTTATATCTTTGCGCTTTATATTTATACTTAAGCATACCGTTTATTGATATTTTCATATTATTAAGTATTGAAACCGTGCTTCCGCCGCGTTTCCCGGAGAGTCCTTCATAAATGCCGGAAAGCTCATCCAGAGACGAAACTATTGATTTCAGCTTTTCTTCAAGATCGGGTATCTGAGAAAATAAATTATAGTCTCTGTTATTATCGGGGGTTTCTCCGGTTATCATTACAATCCGGCGATAACAGTTACCTATTTCAAAAACCGTATCGTTAAGTTTATTACAGAAAGATGTCAGAGGGCCTAATGTTACGGTTAACGATAGTGTATGCTCCCCTTTCGACAGGTAAAGCATATACGGTTTCCCGTTTTCATCGCTTAATTGTAGGTTTTCCCATCCGTTGCCATAGGGAAATGAAATAGCTTCGGCTTCTCTGAAAGGCACCTTCCCGTCGATTTCAAGCGTTCGGTATGCGTTCCCGTTTAAAATAAAGCTCTGCCTGTAATGAAATGACAGCTTATACAAGCCGTCGTTCGGAACATTTATGTTCCATGTAAGCTTTTCCCCTACATCCGACCAATTGCTGCCGATATAATTAACCTTTTGTTTAAATGGGTCTTTCGGATAAACCGCTGCCGACGAACTGTCGGTCTTTCCCACAAGGTCAAATTCCGATTTATAAACGGCGTCCTCACCCTGTACTGTTATCTCGGCATCGCCCGACATTGGATATTCGCCGTATTTTTCAGAAACCTCGGCATAGTCGGCAAGCTCCTCGACAACCGTTAATATAATTTTAAATATTTTAACCGACGCCGTAAAATCCCCGAGACGCAGAGAATGCTCGCCCTTTGAAAAAAAGAATTTTGTAGCTTTGCTTTCAAATGTCGAATAATTTGAAAGTCTGAACATTTGTTTTTCATGCACTTCTTTTTGTTCGGGAGCGAATTCATTTCCCATTCCGTCCGTCCTGACTTTTCCCTCATTAACATAAAGTCTTGAAAGAACAAATCTGTCTGCCTCGTAAAACGGATATTTACCGTCAAGCCGTATTCCGAACCCGATTTCGGTATTGCTGTCATTCCCGGCTTCATAAACAAGGGTCACATTATACCACGCATCCGATGGGGCTGTTAAAAAGAACTCATAATCCTTTTCCGCGGAACAAAGCATTTCACCGTCAAAAACAGTAATATCTGTTACGGCGCTTTCAAAATATCCGGCGGCATAATCAAAATAATACTGTGCTTCCGCAGAATTACCTTCGTTACCCGCCGAGGCTTTTAAATCATTTTTATCCTCTGCCGCGGCAGACGCAACTATCGGATTAAAAACCGCAGTCAGAAGCAATACGGACATTATAAGTGAAATCAAGGGTTTCATATCTATATACTACCTTTCCGACAATTTGCATCGCGCATAATATTTTCAGCTGCCGACATATGAGTAAATTTTCAGTAATCCCATAGTCGGCGCATTATCGGCAGAAGCGTCATCCACGCAAATAATTTCCTTTTCGGAATACTCTTTAAGAAGAAAAACCGTCGGATACTTCAGTTCTTTCTTCCCCGCCACCACAATACGGCGCTGCGGAAAACTAATTATACGGTTAATCTCACCGTAAAGCAACCCGCCCATAAAAAAACCGTAGCTTTGATTTCCGTCTGTTTTGAAAATCATATCCAGTATTCTTGTTTTGAACAGGGTTTCGTTTATCCCCTTTTTAGCGCAATATTCATATCCTATTTTCAAATATTTTCTGTCCGGCTCGCATTTCATATTAACAGTTTTACTCAAAATTGTATCTTTGCTGATGGCATGCGTCATTTCGCCGGTTAAATATGTATGAAAATCAACTATTTTACTGTCGGACGATACCGTAATGCATTTTGAATGAGATCCCGGAAGAAGCACAAGCGAATCGGTTATATCTACATTAAGCCCCATAAGCTCGGTTTCTTCCCCGCGCATTACATCCGCGGTTTCCAATTTTCTCGATGGGATTTTCACCCCGGGTATAAATGAAAACGGGATTTCACATATTTCAGGCATACGTTTTCTGACTATCGCGTTATGAATTTCTTTCAATCCTGCCGGGGCGGTTATATAAGGAATTTCACAAAGCCCCTCCCTGCTTGTAAGCATGCCCGACGCCAATACCGTTTCAATTTCATCGGCGTTAAGTTTATTGCTCATGAGCAATTTCTCAATGCATTCCCTCAACTTGCGTTTTTCAAAACCGTCTCTTGCCCCACCGGTTAGGTTAATTCTATCCGTTATAGCCCCATCGCATATCAATGATATTCTTGTATTACTTGTACCGCCGTCTATTGAAATAAATTTTCCAGTCATTCTTCCTCATTTACCACCGATACAAATTTTTGCGCAATACGGCTTATCCCGTCATAATCCGCACTTTCTATCATATCTTTCCGGACTATATCGCTCCCGATCCCGAACGCCTTGGCACCGGCGGCAAGAAATCCGGGAATATTATCGGTATTAATTCCCCCCACCGCCATTATTGGCACATTTTTGAGCGGAGCGGTGACAGCCCTGAGATAATCCGCCCCCAAAACAGCGGCAGGAAACAGTTTAACAATATCCGCACCGGTCTTATACGCTTCGTTAATTTCTGTTGAGGTCATTGCTGCCGGCATTGATAAAAGTCCGTGTTTTTTTGTTTCCTCAACCACATTCCTGTTAAAGTCAGGCGAAATAATAAATTTCCCGCCCGCCTTTTTTGTAAGCCGGACCTGTTCGGCATTCAAAACCGTACCCGCTCCTATAAACATTTTGTCCGAAAAAAAATCATTCATATACTCAATGGATTTTGCGGTTTCCGAATCCGAAAAGAAATTATATGTGTATTCAACAAACCTGATTCCGCCGGCATACAGCGCTTCGCAAAGCTCCCGCAAATATTTTCTTTCTACGCCTCTTATTATAACAATGATTTTCTCAAAAAGAACTTTTTCCATTAAGTCATATCTCAAAATAACCACCCTTTTCGGTTTCCTGATTATATTATATTTTGTTCGAATAACAATTTCAATTGTTATTCAAGCAAAAACATTGCAATTGTTGCAGAAATATGTTATAATTCAGTCGGTGATGTCATGATTTCTACTAAAAAAGAACTTCATTGTGAGATATACAATAGTGATGATTTACATTTGCATTATGCAAAAGGACCCTCAATAGAGCCCGGCAGGGAGTTTCATATTTACAATGAAATACTTTATATTCCGAAAATCACAGGCAAATTGATTACTGAAAGCGGTAAGATTGATATAAAAAGCGGTACGTTGCTGGTAATCCCGCGAGAAAGCTTTCATCATCTTATTGTTGACAAACCGGACGAGTATACTCGTTTTTGTTTTAATTTCGATAATCCGAAAGGACTTGAAGAGATAGTTGACATATGCATGGGAAACACATGTATTATCGAAAATCCGAGTGAACGGATTGTTTCGCTTTTCAACAGCCTACCCGCTATTTTTTCCGAATCTGAAATTGATAAAGGTATTCTTATTTTTGCGGTCTTTTCCGAAATACTTGTATATTTAAAAAAAGAATTAAAGCGCGGAATACAAATTGACCCCAAAAACTCGGATGAAGTTATTTGCAATGTTCTGAACTATATTAATAAAAACTACTGTTCTCCGATCAATTTGGATGAGATCTCGGATAATTTAAAAATATCACCCTCATCACTTTCTCACATCTTTAAAAAAAATCTTAACATATCGGTTTATAAGTACATTACCGATAAACGAATGATAACCGCGCAAAAGCTTATTAAGTCAGGCGTTTCTCCTACCGTAACAGCCTTTAAATGCGGATTTACCGATTATACGGCTTTTTATCGCTCTTATAAAAAATATTACGGTATGTCACCAAAGGAATCAAAAAATCAACAGATATTTTTGGACCCCAACCATTACGGCGATTAATAATGCGCACAATTTCTCTGTATATATAAAAACTCCCGGACAAGAGTAATTAAACTCTCATTCGGGAGCGGATTTTTAACATTCGTTTTCAGTGCTTTTGCTTAACAGAAATACTTATATAAAAGGCTCTCTTTTAGGCAAAACGAATTTACACTTACCCGTTAAATCGCGTATCGCACAACCGTTTCCTTTTAAATACGGTTTTAAATATAGGGTGAAAACTATAAAGCAATTGTATTTTTTATTATCCTATAAGCGATATTCTATCCCGCTGACCTCTTGAAATATATGTATATTTATGGTAGTATGTTAATAACAACTTAAGGGGTTAAAAATATGAGAAGTAAAATTAAAGCGGCGGCTTTGGTTCTTTGCGCGGTATTGCTTGTATCAGGCTGCAAAAAAACGCCGAATAACGCGCAGACAGACAGCAGCACCGTTTCATCGCAGCCCGCGGCGTCCTCGGCTGTCGAGAGTACAAGTTCGGAAGTGAGCTTCGCGGAGTCGGTACCGTCCGCCGTTTCGGAGCCGCCTGCCGAAAGCACGGCTTCGGCTGCGCCCTCAAAACCTGCGCCCGTTTCAAAGCCGGAGGTTAAGCCCGCTCCCGCACCCGTCAACCCTGAAGACGAGAAGTTTATGCAGCTTGACAACACGCGCCGCGGCTACGGTCAGGGCAACGCCAAAGACAGCGCAAACAGACCTACCGGCGCTGTTGCCGCACAGGAAAGGTATGAAAAATACGGGGCGGTATTTATAGCGCCGCCTTCAAACAATGTGTACCTGACGTTCGACTTAGGGTACGAAAACGGTTACACCTCAAAAATTCTTGATACCCTTGCCAAAAAGAACGCAAAGGGAATTTTCTTTGTTACAATGGGCTACTGTAAACCCAAAGCCGCACAGCAAATAGTT
This sequence comes from uncultured Oscillospiraceae bacterium, assembly GCA_900547305.1. GTDB lineage: Bacteria > Bacillota > Clostridia > Oscillospirales > Acutalibacteraceae > UBA737. The sequence goes on from URGH01000012.1 coordinate 46,414, forward strand.
GAGCGAATAATTAAAGAGGGTCATATTCTCGGTAATCATTCGGTAAGTCACAAGTCCTTCCCCACGCTCAGCGTTGCGGAAATGAAGAAGGAAATTCAGGGGCTGCACGATTATATTAAAACCGAATACGGATATGAAATGTTCCTTTTCAGACCGCCGATGGGCGAATATTCCATACGCTCCCTCGCGGTTGCGCAAAGTCTCGGGTATAAAACAATGAACTGGAGCTTTGCCTATAAGGATTGGGACACGGGCAACCAGCCGGATGAAACATGGGCGAAGCAAAAAATGCTAAATGACGTTCACGGCGGCGCCGTTTACCTTATACACGCGGTATCAAAAACAAACGCGGCAATTTTGGGCGACGTTATAGACGGAATTCGCGCAAAGGGCTTTGAAATAGCCGAATATCCCCGTTAATATTTCACTTTTGCAGCGTCACAGCCGAGTCGGCCCGCCAAAAGGTCCGATAAATCGGGCCTTTTTTTGCCGCACCGCCCGAACCTGAACAGCACGGTCTTGTACTTGGCTAAAAAATGCCGCGGTCGGCCGTATGAATTGCATAAAAAAAGCACCCCTGGCGGAATGCTTTTTTTGCGAGTATTAATAACAGATTTAGTAGAATAAATATTTGTCCGATAGCGACGCGTTTATTCCCTCGCACCGAAAACGAAATCCGAATATTCGATTTTACGGCTTTATGGCGCTTTTTCTATCGCTTTGTGTGTTATTTGTGTTTTAATAATATATATTAAAACGTTATTTTGCATAAATAGCGCCGACTATGCGGTTGGTAAGTCGCAGCGGCAAGATTTTTTTTAAAAGTCCCACAGCTTTATATTGTGCGCCTATAATTAAAATCGGTTTTCCCGATCGTTTTGAAGCAATTTCAGCAATATATTTCCCGGCAATTTCGGGCAACATACCGGTTTGTTCGTCCTTTTCCATTTTTTCTACCGAGCGTGAAATTCTTCCGTTATAAATATCGTCCCCTATGGTGTTTTTATTCCTTGCCGCAGTAAAACCTGTGCGAATGTCGCCCGGCTCAATACAAACTGCGGTTATATTAAATTCACGCACCTCATTAATAAGCGCCAGCGTGTAAGAACTCAGCGCCGCTTTGGCGGCAGAATAAAAGCTTTGAAAAGGTATGGCGATATCGCCGGCAACCGAGCCGATATTTACAATGCGCCCAAAACCCTGTTTTCGCATAATCGGCAGCACAGCCCTGCACATTCTGACCGCACCGAAAAAATTAACGTTAAACTGACGTTCGGCGTCCTCGGTCTCTGTAAATTCAATAGCTCCCGAAATGCCAAAGCCCGCGTTGTTAATTAACACATCAATGCGTCCGCTTTCCGCCATAACCGTATTAACGGCTTCAATAATCTCCTGTTCATCGGTTACATCGGCACATAGACTTACCACATTCTCAATATCGCCGCCGCGGCGGGAAATACCGTATACTTTGTATCCGCGTTTTAACATATTTTCGGCGGTAGCCCTACCTATTCCGGAACTTGCGCCTGTTATTATACAAACCTTCATAATTTAAAATCACCGTTATGTATAATAGCATAACTTTTTTAAAAAAGCAATGTTATCAAAAGCATCATTTTAGTTTTTATTTAAAAAGCAAAAACGGCAAAGAGCTTTTTAAAAGTCAAAAGAGAAAATATGAACCTTATCGCTGCCGTAGGTTTCCGTCGGCTGCAACTCTATGGTCTTAACGCTTTTATTAACATCAATTCTGACCAGTCTTTGATGATTTGAAGCTGTCTCGTATATTGTTTTGCCGTCGGCAATCAGCTTAAATGCCTTTGTCATAGTGGCGGGAAATGTAAACGGGGTCATATTAAGCGGACGGTTGCATACGGTGGGGCAGTCTTTGACCTGCGGAATACCGCCCGTTACGGTTTCGCGGTTCAGGTCGCTGTCAAAAACAATGCGAACGCTTGAAATGTAGGTCGGGCTTTTAAAGGAATATGTTATTTTACCGCCCTTTTTAATATAGCAGCCGTTATCGCCGCCGTCGTCGGTAGGTCGGTCAATTCCGTTGCGAAGATTATCCGCGTTGCCGCACTCCGCATATAAATCGGCGCATTTGCAGCTTTCGGATATTTCTCTTTTATGCCCCGGCAGCCAGCAATCGTCATCCATAAGTATTTTTTGAAGCTCCTGTATGTAATTGCCTACCCTTTTGGGGGCAATTTTTTTTGCAGCGGCAATATGCGCCGCAGTTCCCGCCGCCTGACCTAACACAGCGCAGGTAGCCATAACTCGCGAAGCCGCCATTGCGGCGTGTGTAACGGGGGCGCGGACATATTCTTGGACTGTTTAAACAGCTAATCCAAGACTATGTCTGTACTCTACCGGGCTCATATATCCCAGAGATTGTTTAATACGTTTGGTGTTATACCAGATGATATAATTATTAATTTCATCTATAAAACTGTTAATTGAAACATCAATCCATGAGCGCCCATAAAACATCTCATCCTTTAATCTGCCGAAGAATCCTTCACAAGCTGCATTGTCGGGAGAACAGCCTTTCTTTGACATTGAACGAGTTAAACCCGCAGTGTTCATTCGGTCTATCCGGCCCGGCCATCTATAGTGGCTTCCTCTGTCGGTATGTACTATGGGATGTTCTGACGGAGAAAGGGTGCTAATTGCGACTTCAAGCATTTTGTTCACTAAAAGGGAATCCGGTGCTGTTCCTACGTTCCAGCTTACAATCATGCCGTCAAAACAGTCAATAACAGGAGAAAGGTATACTTTTCCTGCGGGAATTGCAAATTCGGTTATATCCGTAAGCCACTTTATATTAGGCTGGTCTGCATAAAAAT
>URGH01000013.1 GCA_900547305.1 uncultured Oscillospiraceae bacterium
TGTCTCTTATGAAGGAAATGGGCGCCAACGGCTACCGCACAAGCCATTATCAGCAGACCGAAAGCTATATGGACGCATTCGACGAGCAGGGCTTTTTGGTTATGGACGAGGCAAGGTGGTTTGAAAGCACAAAGGAGGCTATGGAGCAGCTTGGCTCCCTTATAAAGCGCGACCGCAACCGTCCGAGCGTTATAATGTGGTCGACAGGCAACGAAGAGCCTTTTCATATAACCGATTCGGGCAGACGGCTGCACAAAGCAATTGCCGCGCAAATAAGAAAACTTGATTATACAAGACCGATTACAACAGCACAGTCTGTTGAGCCGGATAAATCTACGGTTTATGATTATTGCGACGCCGTGGGTATTAATTATGCGCTTAAAGTGTATGATACGGTTCATCAAATGCACCCCGACAAACCGATATTCGCCTCGGAGTGCTGCGCCGCGGGCACTACGCGCGACTGGAATTTTGATACGGATGCAAACGGCAGAATAAGGGATAAGGATTGTAATTCCGACGCCGACAGCTGGTTTGGCGGCAGAGAGGAAACATATAAATTTTTGCGTGAACGCCCGTATGTATTTGGTTGCTTCCAGTGGGCGGCGGTCGAACACAGGGGAGAGGCCGTGTGGCCGAGGGTTTGCTCGGTTTCGGGTGCGCTTGATTTGTTTTTGCAAAAAAAGGGCGCATTTTATCAGAATAAATCGCACTGGTGCAAAGAACCTATGGCACACATTGTTCCTCACTGGAACTTTAAAGGGCTTGAGGGTACGGAAATACCCGTTACGGTGTATACCAATTGCGGGGAGCTTGAGCTTTTCCTGAACGGGAAATCGCTCGGAAAACGGCAGATTGAAAAATACGGCCACGGCGAGTGGAACGTTAAATTTGCCGCAGGTACGCTTGAAGTAAAAGGCTATAACGGCGGGGAAGAGGTGTGCCGCGATAAACGCGTAACTACCGGTAAGCCTGTTGCCTTAAAACTTACGCAGAATAACGGTTTTGCGGCGAACGGCAGCGACATAGCGCTGTTCACCTGCGAATGCGTTGATGAAAACGGTTTAACCGTTCCCGACGCAGCTGAGTATGTAAGTTTTTCGGTTTCCGCGCCTGCAAAAATTATAGGCACGGGCTCAGATAACTGCGACGGTAAAAATGTTGCAAATACCGGGCGCAAAATGTATATGGGTAAAATTCTCGTTGCGGTAAAGCCGCAAAAGGGGCAGAAGAGCTTTACGCTTATTGCCGAAAGCGCGGGCTGTAACCGTGCTGTAAAATTAATATCGCCTATGCGTCTTGATAAAGCATAGAAAAAGTGCTATAATTAGGCTTATAAAATATGCTTTGCAAAAGGTGATAACGCTAATGTATAACGGAAATGAAGAGGATCCGTATTTTCTTACAACTCACAAGGAGCAGGAAATGCTTATTCAGCTTCGTGAGCTTTCCGACGAGGACAGAAAGGAAATTGAAAAAGGATTTATGGAGATAGCATTGAAGTATGCAGAATGGAGTTGACCGAACGCCGCTGCGGCGAGTGTAAAGCCTGAAAAACTTGAAAAGCCGAATACCGTACATTCCCGAGCGTTTGTGCGGTATTCGGCTTTTTGCCGCAAATGTACCGCAGAAAAGTGCAAAAAAACATAAAAATTCCATTTGCAAAAAAACGAAAAGCTTGTATACTGATAATTACAATAGGCAATACATAGGCGCGCATTCGTTTAAACCGTTTGGAGGAAAAATGAAAAACAAAATTTATGACGCAACAGATTACGGAGTACATCCCGGCGTAGGCGACTGCGCAAAAGAGCTTCAGCTTTTGTTCGACAGTATTACCGACGGCTCGTGTGTGGTTTTTAAAACCGGCAGCTACCGTCTTTCAAGGCTCGTGACCGTTAAAGGTAAAAAGAATATAAAAATATGCGGAAATTTTTCGGAAATAATAACGCATTTTGATCCGTGCGGTCCGAAATCCGCTACCAACGAGGCCTTTAAATTTATAGATTGCAGCGATATTGAAATTATCGGCTTTTTCTTTGATACCGATTCTCCCATAGGCGCCGCCGGCGAGGTTATTGCAATAGATTTTGAAAATAAAACCGCCGATGTGAAAATCTACGATGAGTTTCCCGTTACCGGGTATGAGCATATTTGCGGTACAAACAGCTTTGACAGCGAGGGTTCCCCCGATTATGCCCTTGCCACATACAACGACCGCATTGAGGAACAAAGCTTCACCCTGCCCGACGGCACTGTTTCAAGACGTTATCAGGGTCTTGATTATGAGGTGGTGAGCGACCGCGTTATCAGGCTGAGGCTTAACGGTATTCTTCCCGAAAAGGAGGATTGCAGACTTAAAATAGGGCATAAAATCAATATAAGGCATGAAATGTACGGTCATTCCTTACTGTCGTTTTATTTTTGCCACAGAGTAACTTTAAAGAATATAACGGTATACTCCGCCGCAAGCTTTGCGGTTACGGTAGAACCGCGTTCATCGGATTTTACATTTGATAATTTCTCAATTCGCGTAAATAAAGGCTCAAAGCGCCTTATGGCTATAAACGCCGACGGTATACATATTTTGGGACTTATGGGAAAGCTGGTTCTGAAAAATTGCAATTTGGAATCCATGGGGGACGACACCCTCAATATTCACGGTTTGGCGCTTGAGGTTATAAAAATTGAGAACGGCGGCGAAATAATTACCGTGGACGGAATGGAGGGCAGACCCAAAAAGGCAATATACGAGTGTACATGGGCGCAGCCGGGTGATAAAATTGCCGCATATGACAGGAAAAGCTTTTTGCAGATAGCGGAGTTTACGGTAAAAAGCGTTTCGCCCGACGGAGTATTCATGACAGAGAATATAAGCGGAGAGCTTAAAACGGGCTGTGTGCTTGCCAATAAGGCATTTTTTGCGGCAGTGCACATTGACGGCTGCACCATGCGCAATACAAGGGCGCGCGGCGCACTGATACAAACGCAGAATGTTTTGGTTGAAAACAGTTACATTTACGGTATGTCATATGCGGGGTTGCTTTTTTCTCCGGATATTAAACGCTGGTGGGAGGTTGCGCCCGCCGAAAATGTTGAAATAAGAAACAACATTTTCGAGCATTGCGCGCATGCTTCGGGAACAATGCCCGACGGAGCCGTTTCTTTCAAGGCGTCGCACGAGGGAAAAAGCACCGAATATCCGGCGGGAGTTCATAAAAATATATCAATATACGGAAACCGATTTAAAAATTTCAGCGGATGCGGAATATTCGTTTCGGCAGCCGAAAACGTGCGGATTGAAAACAATATATTTGAACGCCGTAAAGACGCCGCGGAGACCGGCTTTGATATAAGACTCGTAAATTGCCGCAATACAAAAATCAATAATAACAAAGACGATGATTTCCCGGAAAAGTTAATATTTACCGAATAAATAACACCCGTGCTGCCGCTTATGCGGCGGCACGGGTGTTATTATGATTTTTCAAAATCGTTTATATGATTAAACCAGCTGTTGTTTTGCTGCATTTTGTTTTTAAATTCCGTCGGTGACATTTTCATAAACTTTTTAAACTGCCGACTGAAAAAGTAAACATCTGAAAACCCCAGCTCCTCCGAAACCTCGGTTATTTTCTTGCCCTGAGACAAAAGCTCGCAGCTGTAATTGATTTTCTGCTTTATTATATAGCTTTTCGGTGTGTCGTGAAATATACTTTGAAAGAGCTTTAAAAAGTAAGAATAGCTTATTCCGCATTGCACCGCAAGATCTTCAACCGTTATTTTACGGTTCGTAAGCGTTTCCGCTATAAGATTTACGGCGGGCTGAATTATTTTAAATTGGTCCGAGGTAGTATAAACGTTAGTCTGAAGATTGCTTATTATATTGTAAAGAATAGAAAAGCACTTGGCATATGTGCCAGACTGATTTTTTTGCCATGTGGTGAGTATTTGGTTGAAATCGTGGAACATTGAATTTCCGAGCGTTGTTTTAAAAAGCTGCGGCTGCTGCTTTCCCGAGTAATTGGAAGTGAAAAAAATATCTATAAACGAGCCCTTTTTATCAAAATCGATACGGTATTTCTCATGCTGCCCGGCCGTGAGAAAAAGAATATCGCCGTGCCCTATATTGAATACCTTTTTATCGAAATTAATGGTCGCCTCGGTCTGATAGAAAAAAATCAGTTCGTCCCACAAAAGCTGCGTGCTGTATTCGACAAAATTATTGGTGTAAATATTGGTGTCTATATAATGAACCCTTTGCAGGGAGTTTATATAGAAATCGTTGGTATCGAAAATTATTGTAACCACCCTCGTTTGAAATAATTTACAAAAATGTATTTTTATACCATAGACCGTTCAATGGTAAAAAAACACGGTAATATCTTGATTTTGTCACCTAATTATAATACATTTTCATAAAAAAATCAATAAAAAATTTATAAAATGATAAGCCGAAAAATTTTCGGAAGTTAAAACAGTGAAGAAAAGTGCAAATCGTAATAAAAATTCCATTTAAAAAAATAAGGCAATCAATTATAATAATTAGGCAGAATGACAATATAAATCCAAAAAAGCAGGGAGTTGACGGTTATGTTCCGGGACAAAAAAATTGACCATATCATTAAAGCGACGGTGTCGCTGTTGCTTGCGGCTTCGCTTGTTGCCGGTTGCGGAAGCAGTGAGGAAATAAAAAAGAAAAAGAAGAAGATCATCAAAAAAGTCGTCATTGTGCAAAATGATGAAAACACCGATTCTTCTTCAAGCGAGAGCACGGACGACGTTTATTACGACGACGATGACAACAGTGATAACGGTAACAGCTCGGATGACGATACGGTTCAAAGGGATAAACGTCCCCGCTCGGTAAAGGATACAAATTCGGGAACAAAAACAGATGAAAAAAGCGAAATCACCGTGAATTCCGTAAAGTGGGACGGTCCCGACGGTTACACCGTAGTATATCCTGGTGGCAACGCCGAGATGAAAAAGGCGGCGGAGAAAATTCAGTCGTATTTTGCGGAAAAGTCGGGGAAAAAGCTCACCGTTTCCGATGACGGCGCAGCCGCGGGTAAAAAGGAAATACTTGTGGGAAACACGAACCGCCGCAAATCGGCATTAAAAGAAAACGAATATTCCGTGTCGCTTAAAGCTGACAAGGTTTATATTGAGGGCGGTCATGACGCAATGACCGAAACCGCCGCAGAGTGGTTTGTATCCCTTAAATACGATAGCGGAAAGCTCAACACGTTAAAGGGCGGATGCGAGGATTTCAAATCGCAGGTTAAAAACGGTTACAAATATGTTTGGGGCGATGAGTTCGGCGGAAACGCCCTTAATATGAGTAAGTGGTGCTTTGAAAATAAAATGGCGGGTACAAGCATGATGCCGCTTATGAGAGACTCGAATGTTGTTAATGTAAATAACGGCTTGCTTAAAATGACGGCTATACGCTATTACAATCCCGCCTTGCCGACGGCAGAGTATGCCACCAATTCTTCAATATGCACGCAGAATACCATGAGCTATAAATACGGCTATCTTGAAATGCGGGCGATGGTACCGTACAGCGTAGGCGCGTGGCCGTCTTTTTGGCTTGTAAGCGGCGGAGCGCTGAAGGATGAAAGCAGCAAACACGATTACGGCGTTGAAATAGATGTTTTTGAAATTTTCAGCAGCACCGATACCGCAATACCGAATATACATAAATGGTTCCATAACGGAAAGCACACAATGTATAACGGCAATCACTACAACAAAACCACGACGACAAACTATGTATTCAAAAACACCGATAATTTATCGAAGGAATACCACACCTACGGCTTTGAATGGACTCCCGAAAAAATGGTAATGTCGGTTGACGGCGAAGATTACATGACCTTTGACATGACCGACGATTTCGATAAAAACGGCGGTATGGACGGCTTTAACTCTCCGTTGCTTATTATTTTGAATAACTTTATATACGCTCCGGATTTGGGAGAGACAAACGCAAGCAACCGCGTAAACAACAGCGACCTTCCATTTAACTATTTTGTAGATTACATAAGACTTTATCAAAAACCGGGAGTCGGGGCGTTAAATTTGGCAGGGTAAGCGATAAAGCGCTTTATACCCCTGAAAGGTTTGAATTATATGAGCAGATTCTCGAAAAAAATAATTTCATTCGCCGTCATTGCTTTACTTATCGCGCAGTGCGTATCGGCGTCCGTGGGATTTAATATATCCGCGCAGGGCGCCGCGTCCGACGGCGGCATTGAGCTTTTGAAAAACGTCGTCGGCAGATCCGGTATTACGGAAGCGGACGGGGCTGTTTTATGGAACGACGGCGTCGGGGATTTGGATTTTAAATTTAATATACCGACCGACGGCAGCTACAACCTTAAAATAGTATGGAAACCCTGCGGCAGCGGCACGGACGTTGATATGGGTATACTGATAGACGGGGAATATCCGTTTGAGGGAATAGAAAATACGGTGCTTAAAAGGCTGTGGAAAAATGCCGCGGATGAGCCGAGGCGCGATTCGCTCGGCAATGAGTTTGCTCCCGAGCAGATAGAAACGGGCGAATTTATCACCTCGCTTGTCTGCGATAGTTCGGGATCCGCAAGCGAGCCTTACGCTTTTGAAATTAAGGCGGGAGCGCACACACTGACCTTACGTTCTCCCGAACAGGGAATGGCAATTTCCTCTGTTTCGCTTGTTCCGATTGCGAAAAGCGAAAGCTATGAGACCGTAAGTCGGAATTACAGCCTTAAAAAGCTTGATACCGAAACTATAAATATACATGCGGAAGCGGCTGTAAATAAAACGAGCCGCTCCATAATCCCTAAGTCGAATAACAGTGACGCCGGCATGACCCCGTCCGACGCGACCGTTTCAAAAATAAATTATATAGGCGGCAGCACATGGCAGAAGCCTTTTGAAAGTCTTTCGTGGGTTTTTGAGGTTAAGGAAGCGGGATATTATTATCTTAATCTGCGCTGCAAGCAGTCGGACCTTATAAACGGACAGAGCGTCCGCCGAATGAAAATTGACGGGCAGGTTCCGTTTTCCGAGGCGGAGGAGCTGGTTTTCCCATACGGTTCGGGTTGGAAATATTATACCTTTTCGGGTGATAAAGAGCCGTATTATTTTTACCTTGATAAGGGAACGCACACCCTGACACTTGAAGTGAATGTTGGAAATAAAGCGGAATATTTTTCAAGACTTAAAAAAATTGTAAATACGCTGGGCAACGAATACATTAAAATTGTTGCGATTACGGGCGAAACGCCTGACGCCAACCGCGATTATGAGCTTTTTAAACAAATTCCCGATTTTACCGAAACGCTGACCGACTGCCGTGAACTTTTGCTTAAACTGGCAAGCGATATTGACTCGGAGTCGTCCGACCGCAGCTCGCAGTATACGGCGGCTATGAAAAATACGGCGCGGGTGCTTGCGGCAATGCTTAAAAGCCCTTATTCGGCGCAGCAGTATCTTTCGGACTATTATACGAATTATACCTCCTTGGGTTCATGGCTTTACGATATGGTAAATATGCCGCTTGCGCTTGACGAGCTTTATATTGTTCCTTACGGCGCGAATGCGGCGGAGAAAAACGCCGGAATAATTAAACGGATGGTTTACGGATTCAAACGTTTCTTCGTTTCTTTCTCGTCCGATTATGCAATATCGGATGACAGCGGCGGCAAAGAAACCGTGCGGCTGTGGGTCAACTGGGGACAGGATCAGGCGTCGGTTCTTAATTCGCTTATAAAGGAGTCGTTTACCGAAAAAACGGGTATAAACGTTAAACTTGAAATTGTTAACACACCGCTTATAAATGGTATACTTTCGGGGAATTTTCCCGATGTATCGCTGCAAATGTCAAGAGTAGACCCGGTAAACCTCGGAATACGCGGCGCATTGAGCGATCTTAGACAGTTTGATGACTGCGAGGATGTGCTTAAAAACTTTCAGCCAGGTGCCGAAACACCGTATGCATACGGCAACGCGCTTTACGCCCTCCCCGATACGCAAAGCTTCTTTCTGATGTTTTACAGGGAGGACATATTCGGTAGCCTCGGATTATCCGTTCCGAAAACATGGACCGAATTTTTGGAGGCAGCCACCGTAATACAGCGGAATAACATGAGCGTTTTTATGCCGTATACGCAGATAACCTCCTCCACAACCGTTAATGCGGGAATAGGCGGACTTAATGTTTTCCCCACGCTGATGACGCAAAGCGGGCTGAGCTTATATAACAATGAGCTTGACGGAACTGCGCTTACCTCAGATAAAGCGGTAGATGTGTTTGAAAAGTGGACCGAATTTTATACGGATTATGATTTTTACAAGGAAGCGGATTTTTATAACCGTTTCAGAGTAGGTTCAATGCCGCTCGGAATCGCCCCGTACACAATGTATATGACGCTGTACTCGGCGGCAAGGGAAATTGAGGGCAGATGGACCGTTGCGGAGGTTCCCGGAACCGAAAACGGAAACAATTACGTTTCGGGCGCGGGTACGGGCTGCGGAATAATTGAAAAGTCAAAGAATAAAAATGCCGCCTGGGAATTTTTGAAATGGTGGGTCTCGGCGGATACTCAGGAAAGATACAGCAACAATGTTGAGAGCATACTCGGAATGATAGGCAGAATTACCACCTCAAATGTTGAAGCGCTTTCACGCCTTGCGTGGAAACCCGAGGTTCAAAAGGTTCTTAACAGCGAATGGGCGCTGGTCAGGGAGGTTCCCGAGGTGCCCGGCAGTTATTATATGACCCGCTGCGTGGATCAGGCGTTTTGGTCGGTTGTGAACGGAACCTCAAGACCTAAGGACGCGCTTGTAAAGTGGAGCAAGGTTGCGGATGACGAAATAAAACGTAAAATAGCCGAATACCGATAATTTTCCGCAAGGGCGGCAGAATGGAGAATTTTATGAAACAAAATAAAATCGGAAAAAGTGAACTGGCTGCAAATTTTAAGGAAAACATCCCAATGTTCGTTATGTTTGCGCCGTTTTTGATTTTCTTTGTTCTTTTTACGATTCTTCCGATATTTTCATCGTTGGCTCTCAGCTTTACCTCATACGACCTGATAGCCGCACCGGTATTTAACGGCATAGAAAATTACAAAAGGCTGATAGTAAACGATATGACCTTTGCCGTGACGGTGAAAAACACGCTGGTTTTCGCAATAGTGGCAGGTCCGCTCGGCTTTTTGCTCTCGTTTATTTTGGCGTGGGCGGTAAATGAATTTTCACCTAAGACGCGCGCGTTTATGTCGCTTATGTTTTATGCGCCGTCGCTTGTCGGAAACGCCTATTTCATATGGCAGGTTGCTTTCAGCGGAGACAGCTACGGCTATGTAAACAGTATGCTCTTATCGTTAGGTATAATAACCGAGCCGATAACATGGCTGAAAAATGAAGCATATCTTATGCCGATAATAATTGTTGTTCAGCTGTGGCAAAGTATGGGCGTTTCGTTTCTCGCCAATATTTCGGGATTGCAGAATATCAACAGGGATTTATACGAAGCAGGCTCGATTGACGGCGTTCGCAACCGCTGGCAGGAGCTGCGGTATATAACGCTTCCGTCAATGTCGCATATGCTGCTGTTCAGCGCGGTTATGCAAATTCAGGCGTCATTTTCCGTAAGCGCGATTGCAATAACCCTTGCGGGATACCCCAGTAAGGGAAACGCGGTCGATACAGTGGTATCGCTGATGTCCGATGTGGCGACTGTGCGTTATGAATTCGGCTATGCCTCGGCAATAGCGGTGGTTTTATTCATAATGATGGTTATAACCCGCCTTATAGTAGGAAAAATTCTTCAGATGGCTCAGAAATGAGGGTGTAGAAAATGTCACTTAAAAAATATTTCAGAGAGCGCGCAGGCGCTCACGAAAAACCGGCAAGTAGGCGTTTTACACGTTCGGGTTTCGGCAATTTTATGAATTTTCTGCTTATTTTTCTTGCGGGACTTTTCACAATGCTGCCGCTGGTATATGCCGTTTGCACCTCGTTCAAGCCGCTTGACGAGCTGATGATTTTCCCGCCCCGCTTTTTTGTAAGCAGACCTACACTTGAAAATTATCTTGTATTGCCGGAGCTTATGGCGTCGCTGAAAGTTCCGCTTTCAAGGTACATATTCAACAGTATTTTTGTAAGCGTGGTAACCTCGCTGGTGTATATAATCGTTTCGGCAATGGCGGCTTTTGTGCTTTCAAAAGCGACATTTTACGGAAGAAACGTACTTTTTTGGATTGTTCAGTTTGCGCTTATGTTCAGCGCCACAACGCTTGCGGTGCCCCAGTATCTTATATTTTCAAAGCTCAGAATGATTGATACATACTGGATATACCTTTTGCCGCCTATGGCGGGAACCTTGGGCGTTTTTCTTATCAAGCAGTATATCGAGGGGTATTTGCCCGAGGCGCTGCTTGAAGCGGCAAAAATTGACGGAGCGAGTTATTACCGCATATTTTTCTCAATTGTACTGCCGATAATAAAGCCGGCTACATTTACCGTATTTTTATTCACTTTCCGAGATATATGGGCTACTGTTCCGAACGGAACGGTGTTTACCGAACAGCTGAAAACCCTGCCGCAGATAGTAACGCAAATAACAGCCGGCGGTATAGCGCGTTCGGGCAGCAGTATGGCGATTACCGTTATAATGATGATACCGCCGATAGTTATATACCTTGTGACCCAAAGCAATGTGGTGGAGGGTATGAGCAGCGCGGGTATTAAGGAGTAATTAAGGAGCTGAAACTACTTGAAGCGAATATTTAAGACAATAGCAGCGTCGCTGATTGCAGCGGTCACCTTGGTTACCGTAATTTCAGCCTCTGCCGAAATTCCGTGCGCAAGCTATACCTACTGGGATAATATAGGAAGCGAGCGCAAAGAGGTATACAACCGCGCAATGTACTCGTGTGATACCGTTCTTAACGCATCCGAGCTCGGCATATCCGCGTTTAAGGAACTTAACGACGTATGCACCGATTCAAACGGAAGAATATACCTGCTTGACTCATCCTCCAGAATTTCGGTATTTGACAGTAATTACAGCCTGCTTTACGAAATTCATAAAATTTCGGGAAAAGAAAGCTACGACAGCGCGAAAAGCATTTATGTGCACACCGACGGGACGGTATACATATGCGACACTGAGGGGCGCAGAATATTACACAGCACACCGAGCGGCGAGCTTATTAATATAATAACTCTGCCAGATTCTTCACTCATACCCGATAATTTCGATTTCCGCCCGATCAGAATAGCAATTGATAAAAAGGGCTGCACCTATATACTGAGCGACGGCTCATATTACGGAGCGCTGCTGTATGACGAAAACGGTAAATTTATAGGCTTTTACGGTGCAAATACCGTAACATCGGGTATTGCCGGGGTTATAAGCAATATAATGGGGAGAATTTTCCCTAACAATGCGAAAAAGGCAAATACCGCAAGCCGTATACCCTACAGCTTTGTGGACATTAAGTCGGATAACGACGGCTTTATATATACCTGCAACGGCAAAACGGAAAAATACCAAAATAAAGGGCAGATAAGAAAACTGAGCCCGGGAACAGGAAAGAACATTCTGTCTTCGGAGGACGTTAACTTTACGGACACGCCGGTAAATCAGGAATACTCGTTCGGCGCGTTTGCCACGCAGGACATAATGAATATTGAAATAGACAGCTCCGGCTACATATATGCGCTGGAGTCGGTCTTCGGCAAGGTCTTTCTTTACGACGGCGAATGCAGAATGATAACGGCATTCGGCGGCGGAATGCACGAGGGTACTCAAAGGGGCAGCTTTGTAAATGTTTCGGGTATGGCGCTGCTTGACGACGGAGAAAGGGTAATTGTATCGGACAGTATTAATAACGATATTACCGTTTTCAAAATAAATGATTACGGCAGGGAAGTAAAACGCCTTGACGCCCTTACAATGCAGGGAAAGTACGCCGAGGCAAAGACGGGCTGGCAGAAAGTTTTAAAAGAGGATAACTGTATTCAGGCAGCGTACAGCGGCATGGCAAACGCCTTTATTGACGAGGGAAATTACAAAGAGGCAATGAAATATGCAAAGGCGGGGTACGACAGGGAAACATACGCCGTTGCCTTTGAATACAGCCGCGGCGAATTTATAAGCAATAATTTCTCACTTTTGTTCATACTTATTGCGGCGGTTTTGGCGGCGATAATCGCGGGGCTGGTTATAAGCCGTAAACGAAGCCTTAATTTAGTTAAAAGTCCCGAGGTAAGGTGCATGTTCGGCACCATGGTTCACCCGTCGGAAAACTTCGGGCTTGTTAAGGAAAAGGGCATGGGCTCTGTTGGCATAAGCATTATTTTAGCGTTGCTTTTTTATGCCTCAGCAATTATTTTAAAGCTGAGCGGCGGATTTCTCTTTACTCAGTACGACCCCGAAACCTTTAATTCACTTTGGGTAATGGCGCGCACAATCGGAATAGTTGCGCTTTGGATAGCCGCAAACTGGTTTGTATGCACGCTTATGGGCGGAAAGGGAAAGCTCAGGGATATAATAATTATTACCTGCTATTCGCTCCTGCCGCTTATCTTCAAAAACTTTATTACGGTAATTCTGACAAACGTTCTGCTTCCCACAGAAGCAAATTTCCTGTCAATTCTGAACGCCGTATCCGTTATTTATTTCGTTTTACTTATGATTTGCGGACTTATAAAAATACACGATTTCAGTTTCGGACGTATGCTTTCTTCGAGCTTTTTGTCGCTTTTGGGCGTGGGTATAATTTTCTTCCTTATTGTTATGATAATTATTCTTTTCCAGCAAACCGCGGGCTTTGCCGTTACGGTATTTTCCGAATTGCTGACGCTTTAGGAGATGATAGAAATGAAGAAGTTAATAAGTCTTTTAACGGCGTCGGTCGTTGCTGTTTCTCTTACGGCGTGCGGCGGAAGCGCGGAAAAACCCAAGAGTTTTGATAAAAGCGCGGAAAGCTATTCTTATGAGGAAACGCTTATTGCCGAAAATTCCAATCTAAAGCTTGAGTGGGATGACGCGGCAAAGGGAATCGTGCTTACCGATAAAAAAACAGGTCTTAAATATTCGTCTTCTCCGGGGGACGGGGAACCAAAGCTCGACGAGTACGGTATGCCGATAAAAAAACACCCCGCTTTAAATTCCGCCGTTACGGTTAAGTATCTTGATTATGAAACCAATATCGTATCCGACGCGCTTTCGTACACGGGCGCGGTGCAGAACGGCAGGGTACGCTGCGCTAAGGGTAAGGATTCGCTGCTGGTTGAGTTTTATTTCGACGAACCCGGTTTTATGATACCCGTACAGTATATTTTAAAGGAAAATTCGGTGCAGATACGAATTAACCCGAAAAACATTACCGAGGGTGAAAACCGTGTGGTTTCCGTTTCGGTTGCTCCGTTTTTCTGCTCGGCTGAAAACGACAGTAAAGATACATACCTTTTTGTGCCGTCGGGCAGCGGGGCGTTAGTGCGGCCCGTCACCTTATCGGCACAGGGAACGCAGTATTCCTCGCAGGTTTACGGGTATGACAGCACCATAGAGGCAATTTCTAAGCCGACGAACACCGAAAGCGTGAGACTTCCGGTATACGGCGCAAGATTTTCGGCAGAACAGGGGATATGCGCAATAATAACCGAAGGTGCCGAAAGCGCAAGCATTGACGTGAGCGCGGGCGCCTCGGCATACGGCTACAGCGCCGTTTACGCAACCTTTAATATAAGGGGATATACCGGTCACATTGCCAGCCTTTTCTCGGGTGGGACCAAAGTTAGCAGCACCGTTTTCAGTAAAAACCGAATTTCCTCGTCCGTGGCGGTTGATTATTTCCCGCTTTCCGGCGAAAAAGCAAATTACAGCGGTATGGCCGACGTTTACAGAGATCACCTGAAAAAAGAAATGAAGCTTACAAAAAAGAGCGGAAATTCTTTCCTTTCGGTTAATGTGATAGGCGGGCTTATGCTTACCGAGTCGTTTTTAGGGGTGCCGTACAGCAAGCTTTACGCCGCAACGACCTTTAAAGAGGCGGAGGAAATAACAAGCGATCTTCAAACCGAAACGGGGCAGACGATAAACGCGGTGCTTAAAGGTTTCGGCGAAAGCGGCGCGGATATAGGAAAAATAGGCGGCGGCTTTAAAACGGGCAAGGCTTTCGGGAGTAAAAAGCAGCTTGCTTCTTTACAGAATAACCTTGAGAAAAGCGGCTCGCAAATGTATATGGATTTTGATTTGATACATTTCAAAAAATCCGGTAACGGTTTTTCCAAGACGTTTGATGCCTGCTATAATTCGGGTGAAAAGAAAGCGGAGCAATATCTCTATAATGTTGCCGTCCGTAAACAGGATGAAAACACATTGCACTACCTGCTTGATCCCGCAAAGCTGGGCGACGCTGCCGAAAAATTAGACTCTGCCGCAACCGAAATGAAACTTAACGGTATTTCGCTCGAATCGCTTACCTCGCTGTCCTATTCAAATTACAGCGATAAAACAACAGGCGATTACTGCGCGAAAAACAACTTCGATAAAACGGCTGTCAAGGTGCTGAAAAAGGCCAAAAGCGGCGGAAGACGCCTTGCCGCATCGGGCGCCAACGCATATGCCGCAGTATTGGCGGATATTATTACCGACGCTCCTACACGCTCCGATTCCGAACGGATTTTCGATACCGATATTCCGTTTTTCCAAATGGTTTTCGGCGGTTATGTGCCTATGTATACGGGAAGCCTTAATTTAAGCGAAAATAAAAGGGAGCTTTTGCTTAAAGTCGTGGAAAGCGGCTGCGGCATAAGCTATACGCTGACCTATAAAAGGGACAGGAGAATGATTGCCGCGGAATATCCGCTATTTTATAACAGCGTGTATTCCGATATTAAAGAGGATATTATTTCGGATGTTTCCTCGCTTTCGGATTATTACGGCAAAATAAACGGCGCGGAAATAATTTCCCACACCGTTTTAAACGGTAATTTAAGAAAAACCGATTTTTCAAACGGAGTTTCGGTTTATGTAAATTACGGAGAACAGGCGGAGCAAACGCCGAACGGAACGGTTAAAGCGAAAAATTACCTTATAACGGGGGAAGCAAAGTGAAAAAGGTAAAAAAGAACAGGGGCATAACCGCGCTGAAGGATAAATACGGCAGGATGTTTACAACGCCGTGGCTTATCGGCATAATTCTCTTTTACCTTATGCCGCTTATTCAGTCGGTGGTGTATTCCTTTGCCGATGTAAAGGTAATACCGGGCGGAATGAAAATATCTCTTGTGGGGCTGAAAAACTATAAAAACATACTTTTTGTAAACCCCAATTACACAGGCTGGCTCAGAAGTACGGTTACTTCGTTTCTGTATTCATTGCCGATAATACTTCTTTTAAGCCTTGTTTTGGCGCTTATTCTTAATCAGAATTTCCGCGGAAGACTGTTTTTCCGAGCGCTTTATTTTCTCCCGGTAATAATAGCGACAGGACCGGTAATATCATGGCTTTTCAGAACGACCGGCAGCGACCTTACGAATATGGGCGTTTCAAAGTCCTACACCGCGGGAATGCTTTCGGTAAACGACATAGTAACAAAGCTGCAGATAGACGGTAAGGCGGCGGAATATATAACCTCGACGATAAGTAAAATATTTGACCTTATATGGAGCTGCGGCATACAAACGGTGCTGTTTTTGGCGGGGCTGCAGTCAATTCCGGGAAGTCTTTACGAGGCTTCGCGCGTTGAGGGCGCCACAAAATGGGAGGAGTTTTGGTTCATAACATTTCCCATGCTTTCAAGGGTGACGCTTTTGGTTTCAATCTTCACAATGGTTGAGCTGATAATAAGTACCAGAGGAATTATAATACAGCAAACATACAATATGATGTGCGGCGGCATATACGACCGCTCCTCGGCAATGCTTTGGTTCTATTTTTTGATTTTCGGCGGAATGATGGCGATTATAATATTGCTTTATAAGAAAACGCTTATGCGCCGCTGGGGCGAATAAGGTTCTTTTAAAGGAGGCTTTAAAATGAATAGTGATTTCTGCCGACTCTCGGGTGAAGATGCCGCGCGGCTGAAGTTTATAGGAAAACGCGCGAGCAAAGTGCTGTACGCGGTTTTCAGAATGGCGTTTTTAATTGCGGTCGGTTATATAGTTATATACCCAATGCTGCATATGATAGTTTCTTCAATGCAAAGCAAATACGCCTTTTTAAACTCGTCGCGCGTTTGGATACCGAGTGATCTGAGCATTAAGGAAAACTATGAAACAGCCCTGCTTTGCCTTGATTATGTAACCTCGCTGATTTCAACGTTAAAAAATGAAATTGTAGCGGGGCTTATACAGGTGGTTTCCTGCGCGGTTGCGGCATACGGCTTTGCGCGGTTTGAGTTCAAGGGCAAAAAAATAAAGCTGGCGCTGCTGTTTTTAACAATAATCGTGCCGGATATGATGCTCTTGATTCCGCGAATGATAAACTATTCGCATCTCGATTTTTTGGGAATACTGGCTTTGGCAAATAAAATTACCGGCGTGGATGTAAGACCCAACATATTAGGCTCGGTTATAACGTTTTGGCTGCCCGCGTTTTTCGGGGTGGGGCTTAAATCGGGAATACTGATTTATATTTACATACAGTTTTTCAAGGGACTGCCGCGCGAGCTTGAAGAGGCCGCGTGGGTTGACGGTGCGGGACCTATACGCACGTTCTGCAATATTGCCGTTCCGTCCTCCTCGGTTGTTATAATTACCGTATTTATATTTTCGGTTATATGGCATTGGAACGACTCTACTTTAAGCGGAATGTACCTTTTGGGCGAATATCCGCTTGCATTACAGGTTACGCGCTTGGAATCGGCGCTGAGCGATAAAGCGGGGCTTTTATTTCAACCGCGTGATCCGCAGTCTATGGCTATTGTTATGGCGGCGTGCATACTTTTCATAACGCCTATGCTTATTATGTATATGATTTTGCAAAAGTGGTTTATCGAAAGTATCGACAGAGTAGGCATTACCGGATAATTATATGGGGGTGAAAACAGTACTGATTGATTCTAAAAAAATAATTATTTTACTGAAAGGATTTGAAAGAATGAAAAAGAAAAGAATTTTTTGTCTTCTTTTGGCAGCGGCAATGACGGCATCGTTTACCGCCTGCAAAAAGAGCAGCAAGGATGACGGCTCTTTATCGGACGAGGTTGAAATTGTTTATGAATACCAGTCCGGCACAAATGGGCAGACCTCGAGGGATTCCTCTGCCAAGACCGACAGCAAGGGAGGAAAGACAACAACCTCCTCATCAACCTCGGGCGGCAAAAAGAACAATACAAAAATGCCCGATAACTTTGCGGAGCTTGCAAAGAAGTATAGGGGAACTACGGTTAAATACGCAACCTGGGCAGACCCGAAAAAGAATGAGGACGGCAAGGTTGTAGAGGATTTCACAAAGAAATACGGCATAAAATTTCAGCTTGAGCTGGTAGGTCAGCTTGACTATTCAATGAGCATTGCAAGCCGTATTGCGGCGGGCAATCCCCCCGATATTTATTTCTGCAATAACGATTTTCCCGCGGCGCTCAGCTGTTTGCAGCCTATTGATACGGCGCAGATAGATAAAACAGACCCGATATGGGATCAGGGTATGTTTAATCTTTCCACAATAAACGGAAAAACCTACCTTGTAAATACGGTCGGTAATATTTGGAACGAGGTTGACTGCGTTTTTTATAACAAGAAGCTGTTCAACGATAACAACATAACCACCCCGGAGGAATATTACAAGGCGGGCAACTGGACCTTTGACACTATGAAAAAGGCAATGCAGGACGTTAAGGCTTTAGGCTCCGATTATATAGGCGGCTACCTCGATTGGGAAACCGTTCTCGGCTGTACGGGCGTTTCCTATTACAAATGGGAAAACGGCAAATTCTCCAACGGTATCGACTCAAAATTAAAGGATGTTTCACGTTACCTCGCAACCTGCCTTAAAGAAGGTCTTATAAAGGGGCTCAACGATTACAATCTGCGCGACGATTTTATAAACGGTAAGGTGGGTATAGCGCTTACAAACGCTTACGGTCTTAAAAAGACGGGCTACTGGTCTAAGATGAACGCCGATAACATAGGCTTTACCTATCTGCCCGATTGGAGTAAGAGCCAAAAGGCGGTAACTACCGGACTTTTCCGCGGCTGGGGCATTGTAAAGGGCTCTAAAAACCCGGTTGCCGCAGGTCTGTTCTTAAGATATTATCTTGACGTTAACAATTACAACACTTCTTCGGCGTTTATAAATTCCGCGGCCGAATCTTTCTTCTTCAAGATTACAAGCGGCGTTACCACCGAAAAGAAAAATCTTTCGCTTATAAACGGTACGCGCGGCGTTACGGGTAACGCTACCGAGGTTTTGGGCGATATTGCGAAGAACGACCCGTCGCAGATTGAAACCGCTATTTCCGCGGTCAATAACACAATTAACAACGATGTTAAAACCCTGAACGATTTTGTTGCCAAGCAAACAAAATAAAAAAATAATTTACGGAAAGGTGATCAAAAATGAAATCTGACTTCGGCAAATTTACTGGCAGGCGAGTATTTTCTATTTTCCTTTCTATGGCGCTTTTAATTTCAATGTTTGTTATGTATCCCGTATCCGCGGCGAACACGGCGGCTGCAATATGGGACGGCTCGGCCGATACCGAATACGAGGGCTCGGGCACAAAGGAGGATCCTTACAGAATAACAACCGCAGAGGAGCTTTACGGCTTTTCATCCAATACTGATTTTACTTTGGAAAATTCAAAGGATAAATACTATGTTTTAACCAAAGACATATATCTTAACGATGTTACTGCCGGTAGCTGGCTGAGCAATAACCCAAGAGAATGGGCGAGCAGCTATAAATATCAGTGGTCGTCACACGGCTTTGCCGGGCATTTTGACGGTCAGGGTCATACCGTTTACGGTATGTACTATAAGAATTATACCGTTAACTATTCTTACGGACTTATTCCCAAAGCGGTAGGTAACGCCGAAATAACCAATGTCAATCTGCGTTATGCCTATGCGGAGTCAAACGGCAGCACAAATATTTTCTTCGGCGGTATAGTCGGTTTTATCGATAGAAACAATGACACTTACGCAAGCGGTTATCAGGCAAACGTTAAAATTACCAAGTGCGTTGTAGATGAAACCGTGGATTTAAGTAATCTCACCGGACTTATAGGCGGTATAGTAGGCCCCGTGCGTGAATCAAAGGTTACTGTTCAGTATTGCGGCTCGGCAGCAAAATTCAACAGCTACGGCAATCCTGCGAGCAACGGCGGCGGAATTATCTGCGCGCCCGGAAACTGGGCGGCGGAGTCTGTGAAGATATTAAATTCTTATTCTGTTGTTGCTTTCACCTGCGGTTGGCTTAACGCCATAAAACCCGCTGATATTTCCGACGGCACACTGTATTCCACACAGAGCTGGTGGGCAACCTCGGGCGGCGTTAATCTGACTCCCGTGGACGGCTCCGCCGCAATGTTTGGCGAGGCCGCAAAGGTTAACATGCCGAATCTCGGCTGGGAAGTATGGCAGACAAATAAGGGCGCTTACCCGACTATAAAGGGCAGCACTGCGTTCATTAAGCCTGAGTATGAGATATGGGACGGAACCGCCTCCGCAGCGTATGACGGCGGAACAGGCGAAGCGGGCGACCCGTATCTTATAGCCACTCCGGAGCAGTTAAGAAAAATGGTTGAGACGAGTGAAACAGGTAAATATTATCTTTTAACCTCCGATCTTTATCTTAACGATATTACCCTTTACAAGAGTTGGGGAATGTCCGCTCCGACGCACAACTGGTGGACATGGGAACGTAACGAAACTCCGTTTAGGGGGCACATTGACGGAAACGGACACACAATTTACGGTCTTTATTCGGCAAACGATAATTTGAGCGGTAATAAATATGCCGGTCTTATAGCGAATATCGGCGCTGACTCCTCAATAACCGATCTGCATATCAGAAAATCGTATATAAACGGCGTTTGGGCTGCCGCATTTGTAGGGGCTACAAACGGTACGGCGGGAATATCCTCGGGCGACGTTGTAATTTCCGGATGCTCTGCGGATGATACCGTTCAGGTTACCGGAACGTATACAGCGGGAATAATAGGCTGCGCGCTTGCAAAAATAACTATCGGCGATTCGTATTCCTCTGTCGAACTCGGCGGAACCGGAACCAAAGGCGGCGCATATGCGGATGTATGGGGCGGATACGCAAATATAACCGTTAAAGATTTCTATTCATACGGCTGGCATGTGGCGGCAGTTAATCTTAAATCGTCAAATTGGGAATGCAAGATTCCCGGAGCATACAGCTTCTCAAACGCATATTATATCGGATTCGAACGTGATTCGTGGGAAGGCTTGGTAAAGGCGTCGGGCTATTCCGATTTGAAATTTGACAGTGACGCATGGTACGGCACGGGTGAAAAGCTCTTAAAGAACAGAGGTCTTCGCAATTACGATGTAAACGCCGAGGACAGCGACGCGCCCGACGCAGGCGATATTGCAACACTCAAGAAGATTATTTTGGGCGCTGAATCGGCGGAGAACAGGATCGCCGACGTAAATAATGATAATGCGGTTGATATTCTTGACCTTATAAGAATTAAAAAAGCTATTGTTTTTTTTTAAAAGCCCGTGACGAGGGTTATAAGCTCGTTTTTTCGGATGAATTCAACGGCACCGAAATAGACGGGAGCAAATGGGCGTTTACAAACTATATGTACGGCTATTCCGACCTTACAACTGCCGCAACCTCTGATGTTGCGGCAGTAATACGGGACTCGGGCGCCGACGGCGGAGGCTGTTTGCGGCTGCGCGCTTCAAGGACGGGCAGCGGCTATAAAACCTCAAAATCGGTTACAACCGGCAGAAGTATGACCTTTAAATACGGTTATCTTGAAATGAGGGCGCGGGTGCCTGTCGGGCGCGGAGTGTGGCCATCGCTTTGGATGAAAAGCAACGTAAACCCCGAGGGCGCCGAAATTGCCGAAAAGCTCGGCTGCAGGTCGGCTGCCGACTATTTTACGGAGATTGATATTTTTGAGGTATTCGGCAATAATTCCGTTTCCACACAGCTCCACAAATGGTGGGAAAAGGAAGAGGATATAAAGAAATACGGAGTTCGTTCTTCATCGGTAAATAACGGTTCTTTCGATATATCCGACGGCGGTTGGCATATTTACGGTATGCTGTGGACGCCGCATGAAATATCAATGTTTGTTGACGGTACGCGCTATATTACATATAATCTTTCGGAAAATATAGGTGGCAGCGGCGGTATGCAGGGCTTTCACGACCCGCATTGCCTGATACTCAACAATCACATTTTTACACCCGGGTATACAAGTACCTCGGGCGGCGAGTGGGCAAAGAACGTCACTGTCGGCAGCGATTTTACAAAAGCCGACTATGATATTGATTATATAAGACTGTACCAAAAAAACGACGGTTCAAAAATATATTTTGCAAATTAATTTTCAGATTTTAAATACCAACGGTAGAGGTGGTAAACAAATGAGGTTTAAATTTAAAACCGATACGCTGTCAAGAATTGCGGCGGTGGTTTCGGTAATTGCCGTGCTTTGTTCTTCTCTGTTTATTGAAAGCATTGCGGTTTCGGGCGCAGAAAAAGCAAAGGTATGGGACGGTTCGTCCGATACAGAATTTGAAGGCGCCGGCACAAAAGACAATCCTTACAAAATAACAAGCGCGGCTGAGCTTTACGGCTTTGCCACCGCAAAGGTAAATGTTAAGGACTCGAAACAGAAGTACTATGTACTTACAAACGATATTTATCTGAACGACGTTTCAGATCCCGATTGGATGAACAACTCGCCGAGAGAATGGGCGAAAATGGGAGCAGACGCGGCAAACGACGCGGCGCTCGGCTTTTCCGGCTTTTTTGACGGGCAGGGGCACACCGTTTACGGTATGTATTACGCCGATTACACTGCCGGCGGAACATACGGACTTATACCAATGATAACCGGCAACGCGGAAATTACGAATGTTAATTTGAGGCGTTCGTTTGCCGCGGCGAATAATTCGGTTGAATTTCATATGGGCGGCATAGTCGGGTTTGTTCAGAAAAATAACGGAGATTATTCACCCGGGTATCAGGCAAATGTTAAAATAAGCAAATGCGTTGTTGATAACACGGTGGATTTCAGCAGAATTTCAGGCAGCCTTTTGGGCGGTATAGTAGGACCCGTGCGCGAATCAAAGGTGACTGTGAGCTACTGCGGCTCGGCGGCTAAATTCAGCGATTACGGCAACCCGTCAGCCGGAAAAGGCGGCGGTATAATCTGCGCGCCGGGTCATTGGGGCGCGGAATATGTCAGAATAATCAACTCCTACTCGGTTGTTGCCTTTACTTCGGGCTGGATGGTCGGCATAAAGCCGGCGGACATTTCCGACGGTACACTGTATTCCACCCAAAGCTGGTGGGCGACCGACGGCGGCGTTAACCTTACTCCGGTTGCGAGCGAGGCTTCAATGCAGGGCAAGGGTGCGGAGAACAATATGCCGAAACTCGGCTGGGATGTATGGCAGGCAAACGAGGGCGCTTACCCCACAATCAAGGGCAGCACCGCCTATGAGAACGGCAGCGGCAGCGATCTTGAGGTATGGGACGGCTCGTCCGATACAAAATTCGAGGGAGAGGGCACAAAGGAAAATCCTTATAAGATAAGCAGCGCGGAGCAGCTTTACGGCTTTTCCTCAAACACCTCGTTTACAAAGGAAAATTCCGAGAATTTATACTTTGTTTTAACAAAGGACATATTTTTAAATAATATCAAGGATAAAAACTGGCTCAACAATAATCCTAAGGAATGGGCGTCGCACGGAGATACCACATGGATGTATCAGGGCTTTGCGGGGCACTTTGACGGTCAGGGTCATACCGTTTACGGTATGTACTACAGAACCTACAGGGAAAAATACGCATACGGACTTATTCCGAGAGCCAACGGTAACGCCGTAATATCAAACGTTAACGTTCGCTATGCATATGCCGCACCGAACAATAACGTGGACGTATTTATGGGCGGAATTGTAGGCTGTATAGACTTAGCGCCCGGAAACAAGGCGTCGGTTATTACGGTTTCAAAATGCGTGGTAGATAACACCGTTAATTTCAGCGACCTTGCAAACTGCCATGTCGGCGGAATTATCGGCTGCGGACACTATGCCAAGATAACCGTTGAATACTGCGGCTCTGCGGCTAAATTCAACGATTACGGCAACCCTGCAGGCAGCGGCTGGGGCGGCGGAATAGTAGCCTCAAACGTTTTGGCAACCTCATATCTCAGAATAGTCAATTCATACTCGGTGGTTGCCTTTATAACAGGTAATTTAGCGCCCTATCTTACAGACGCTTCCGCTATTTCGGACGGAACTCTCTACTCGGCGCACAGCTGGTGGATTTCCCAAGGCGTTAACCTCACGGCGGTAAGCGGCGAGAGCGCAATGCAGAGCGACGCGGCAAAGGCGAATATGCCGAACCTCGGTTGGGATGTTTGGGAGATAAACAAAAGCGGTTACCCGATAATAAAGGGAAGCACCGCAGGTAAAAATGTTTCCGACGCGCCCGTAGGCGATTATTACGACGGCAAAAAGGGCGAGGTTTGGAGCGGCAAAACCGCCGCGGAATATAAGAGCGGCAGCGGCGAAAAGGACGACCCGTATATAATTGAAACCGCTGAACAGCTTTATAAAATGGTAAAGGAGCACTGCCTTTCAACAGACCCCGAGCCCGGCGCGTACTATGAGCTGGCGGCGGATATTTATCTTAACGATGTTAAGGCGGAAAACTGGTATACGGCGGCAAAGCTGAACTCATGGTACAGCATTAACTTAACCGAGCCAAACACGGGCTTTAAGGGCAGGCTTAACGGTAGGGGCTACACGGTATACGGGCTTTATTGTAATAATATTTCCGAAAAATGCGGCCTGATTCCCGTGCTTGCGGGCAGAGGCAACGTTGTAGGAGTAAACATAAGAAAAGCGTATTTGAGCGGCAGGAGAGAGGGCAACTGCTATCTCGGCGGTATTGCGGGATATATTCAGACCGGCTCAAACGTAAGAATAAGCAAATGCTCCGTAAGAGACTCGGTATTCGGCGCGGCTGCGGCTGTCGGCGGACTGATAGGCGGGGTAAGCGCAGGCTCTGTGGATGTTACGAGTTGTTATTTCGTGGGCAGCTTTGAAAATAAATCTAACTATGCCGGCGGTTTTTACGGCGATTCGTGGGGTACCGCAAACGTTACGGACAGCTATACGGTAGGCTGCGTTGCGATTGACAAATCCTTCGGTATGCCCTCTGGAATAAGATATTCCACCGTTTCGCAGTCGCAGGCAAGGCACGGCGACGCGCAGAACATAGCGGTAAATGTTGTAAAGGAAGAACAGATAATAGGCGAATCCGCGAGAAGCACTATGCCCGAGCTTAAATGGGATACTATTTGGAACACGGTTGAAAACGATTTCCCGCATATGGATCAGAAATCGTCAGATTCTTCAACCGACGGCGTTCCGGGTCAAATTTGGAGCGGACTTAAAGCCGAGGATTACGCGGGCGGAACAGGTACCGAAGAAGACCCATACCAAATTGCTACGGGCGAACAGCTTTACAAAATGGTTTCGGAGCATACCGTGTATAACGATACTCCGGCATATTATGTTTTGACAGAGGACATAAAGCTTAACGATACCTCAAGCGAAAATTGGTACGACGGCAAAAAACTGAATCATTGGTATGTGACTTTCGGGATAAGCAACGCCTTTGCGGGTCATCTTGACGGTCAGGGGCATGTTGTATCGGGTATTTATATCAGAACCGAAGCGGATAACGTGCGCGGCGCGCTTATACCCGGAATCGATACAAAGGCTTCAATTAAAAACGTAGGCATACTTGACAGCTATATTGACGTTTCCACAGTTAAAAACGAGGCATACGGCGCGGCGTTTGCGGCGTATGTTAAGAACTGGAGAGAGGAATACGAGGTAAAAGAGGAAAATTACCCGGTTATAAGCGGCTGCTTTGCCGATACCTCCGTAATCGTGCGCGGTAATTTCGCGGGCGGTATGGTTTCGGGCACGCCCTCGCCGATTAAAATCGAAGACAGCTATTTTGTAGGAAAGCTAATAGGCGGCTCACGCTGCGGCGCGCTTTTGGGCAATGCTTTTGCTCCCGATTCCATTATCAGAAACTGCTATGCCTGCACTGCCGATTTCGATCAAATTGTAGACGGCAGAGGAGATTTGATAGCCGCGGGAAACACATATGAAAATGTTTATACCTTCGGCGTTGCCGTGGGACTCGGCGTAACGTTTGTTAACGCCGACAATATGTGCGGAACAAGGGCGAAAAGCGGTATGCCGGGGCTTGACTATGATAAGGTATGGATGACGGTTGACGACACAATGCCGATACTGCGCATATTCTATCCGAGAATAAAACGCAGCGCCACGGCAACAGCCAGAAAAACAAGAATTGATTTTGTGACAAACGCAGAGGGCGTTACGGTTCCGCCGATTGAGGGGCTTATAGGCGCAAAGCTCGTTTTGCCTACCCCCGTGCGCGAGGGCTACCGATTTGAGGGCTGGTATGTATACAGCGAGCTTCAATGCAAATTTACCGAAACGATATTCCCCGCCGGCAAGCTGACGCTTTACGCTAAGTGGGAATTGAACTCGGTGGTACAGGATTTTGAAAATTATCCCGCTACAGAATATGACCTCGGTGAAGACCACGAATATTACAGACCGGGCGTGGCAGGATACGTTGCCGATAAGGTTCACGGCGGAAGCAAGGCTATTCACAGAAAGGGTCTTACTTCCGACAGTGATGAATTCCTTGTGAATTATGAGGATGAACTGACCGTAGGCGCCGAATACAAGCTCAAATTCTGGGTTATGACCGAAACCGCAGGGGCTTCGGGTAACATTTCTTTGGCGTTTAAAACATGGCCGGATATACTGGAAAAGAGCAACGGCGTTGAAAAAATGCTACCGGTATCCTCGCTTAAACAAAACGAATGGACGGAGGTCACATATTCGTTTACGGCAAGAACGCCGTGGCTGGCGTTTGTATCCGACGGAAACACAAGTATATTCTTTGATGATGTAATGATCGTCAGAACCTCGGATACAATTCACAGCATTAAAAATCTTTCCGATGATAAGCTGCCTGAAAAACCGAACGGCAATAAGAATAATAATCAGATTGCCGGTATAAAGAACGACAATGCGGGCAATGAGGATAATACATCGGAGGACGTCAAACCGACAGAGGACAATGTAAAGAAGCCCGACAGCGGCAAAAAGACGCCTGCTAAATCGGAAAATACGCAGGAAGACGCATCAAATAATTATGTATGGATTATAATAGGCGCCGTAATTGCAGCCGGCGTATTGGCGGCGGTAATAATTATTATTGTCGCAAAGAAAAAAAGATCCGTTAAAAAATAACAGTATAGGTGTTACTTCGGCTGCCGCATTATACTTTATATAATGCGGCAGCTTTTCAAAAGGAGATTGTATGTATAATTATACTATAATGCCGCTTGACGATACGCATATAGACGAAATATGCGAGGACATAAAAAAACAGTATGAAAACGGAATTGCAAGCTGCGCGCTGTTTATGATGAAGCTCGTACCGGAGGGTAATCCCGTTATCGGAAAAGCGGAACAGCTGTGCCGTAAATATGATTTGTTCAGAGACAGGTTGGCTGAAATGGGGCTTGAATGCGGCATTTTGGTGCAGGCTACCATAGGTCACGGTTATCCGCTTGACGAGGCTTCCCCGTTTACGCAGTATGTGGGTTTGGCAAACGGCAGGACAGAGTATATCTGCTGCCCGTATGACGAGGGCTTTAAAAAGCATTTTTACAGTGAATTTGCAACTATTGCAAGGCATAAGCCGAAAATTATTATGGTTGACGATGATTTCAGGCTTATGGCGCGGCCGGGCAGGGGGTGCGCTTGCGGGCTGCATATGGCGCGGATTAATGAGCTGACGGGTGAGGAATTGACGCGCTCCGAGCTTTGCCGACGTATTTTTGATGAAAACGATACGGCGCTGCGCGAAGTATTTTTCAAAACGCAGGGCGAGTCGCTTATTAACGCGGCAAAAGCAATGCGGGACGGTATAGATTCGGTTGACCCGTCAATACCGGGCTGCTTTTGCGCCTGCGGTAACGCGGCGGAATTCGCGGGAGAAATAGCGGAAATTTTGGCAGGACGCGGTAATCCCGTTATTGTGCGCTTAAATAATTCGCGGTATACGTCTGCGGGAGCCAGAAATTTCACTCCTATAATGTATATGGCGGCGTGTCAGGCAAATATACTGCGGCACAAGGCGGATTATTTGCTTGCCGAAACCGATACCTGCCCGCAAAACCGTTACAGCACAAGCGCCTCAAACCTGCACGCGCATTTTACCGCGTCAATAATAGAGGGCTGCGGCGGGGCAAAGCACTGGATAACGAGGCTTTCATCATTTGAGCCGCAAAGCGGAAAGGCTTACAGAAAAATTTTGGGCGAGCACGCGGGGTTTTATAATACCTTAAACCGATTGGTTCCCTCGCTCAGACCCGTAGGCTGCAGGATACCCCTGCCCGATACGCCGGATTTGGCGTTGGGCTGGAGCGGCAGTCCCGAAAACGGATGGCATTCTCATGTGCTGGAGCGGCTCGGTTTTCCTCTGTATTTTTCAAACGAGCGCGGCGGAGCGATTTTTATGGACGGTTTTGACGATGAAATCTACTCGGATGAGGAGCTTGAAAAAATACTCCGCGGAACGGCGTTTTTATCGGCTCATACGGCAAAAAGGCTGTTTGAGCGGGGCTTCGGCAATTACACAGGCGTGAACGCCGAGCCGTGGAACGGTGAAAACGTGAGCGGTGAAAGGCTCTATGTAAACGGAAACGACTGTTCGGCTCAGGTAGGAATACATAAGCTGATACCGCTTAATTCAGAGGTTGAGGTTTGCTCCGAGGCGTATCACATAACGGGCGGAAAGCACAGGGAAATGCTTTTCCCGGCGGTTACCCGCTTTAAAAACGCAGCTGGAGGCACGGCGGTTGTTTTTTGCGGCACGCCGCGAACGGAATATAACTATTGCGACGCGTTTTCTTTCTTAAACGAGTCGCGCAAAAGACAAATGGCGGAGTTGCTTCGCGAAAGCGGGAATTTACCGATTTACTATCCTGATGACGCCGAAGTGCTTTTACGCGCGGCGTACACTGAAAACGCGGGGGAGCTGTTCTGCGCTGTGTTTAATATCGGCTTGGACGTATTGCCCGAAATTCGGCTTACCGCCGACCGCATTGTGAAGTCCGTTAAAGTGCTAGATAAGGACGGAGAGTTCAGACCTGTGAAATTTTCTACCGACGGCAATACGGTAACGGTCGGTTATTCGGCGGAAATTCTTATGCCGGTAATCATGCTGATAAACTAATAGGCGGCTGACGCTTTAAAAAACATTTTTAGGGTGATAAAATGGAAAAAACAATAGCTGTGCGCGGTGATTTGGCTTATAGGCTTTTGCTTAATTACAGTATTCTTGAAAGCTACCGTTACCGTGCCGATTATATTTTCACCGCCGATAAATCGGCATGGTACGGGGACTGGGAGGGCAGAACGATTTTAGCGCTTGTGCGCCTTTACGAGGCTACGGGGCGCGAACCTGCGTTTCTCGAGCAGATTATCGACGCTTTGGGTGAACGCCTTAACGAAAGGGGCTACCTCGGCAAAGTGTTCCCCGACGGCGAGTTCAGCGAGCAGCAGTTTGCCGGTCATAACTGGTTATTAAGCGGACTTACCGAATACTACCGCATAACAGGCAGAAAAGATATATATAAGCTGATTGAAAATATAATAAACAATCTTTACTTAAAAGCCGAAACCCATTATTGCGAATATCCCGTTAAAAGGGAGAAAAAGGACGGCGGCGGTTTCAGCGGCGAGAACAGCGGCAAAAGCGGTTGCTGGCACCTCTCTACAGATATAGGCTGCGCTTTTATATGCATGGATGCTTTGTCCAAAGCATGCTCGGAGTTAAACAAACGCGAGCTGCTTCCGCTGTTGACCGAAATGTACGGCGTTTTCTCGAAAATTGATTTTGCGGGGCTGCAAATGCAGACTCATGCCACTCTTTCGGCAACGCGGGGAGTAATACGGCTGTATAAAATCACCGGTGAGAAAAAGTACCTTGAAACCGCAAAAAGAATATTCAATTTGTATGTAAATGAGGGCATGACCGAAAATTACGCAAACATAAATTGGTTCGGCCGTCCGTCATGGACGGAGCCGTGCACCGTTGTCGATTCGGTCATGTGTGCGGCTGAGCTTTACAAGCTGACTCATAATACGGATTATTTGGCTTGGTTTCATAAAATTTATCTTAACGCTTTGGGTTATGCGCTGCGCCCGAACGGCGGCTTCGGGCTTGACGTGTGCGCAGGATACGGCGGCGATTTTATAAGACCCGTAGGCGAGGATATGAGCATAGCCTATTGGTGCTGCACAATGCGCGGCGGCGACGGTCTGGCATATTGCGCCGAAAATCAAATTTTGCGGAACGGCAATACGTTTGAAATTCTTTATTATAACGACGGATTATACAAATTCGGCGAAACGGAAATAACCGAAAAAACGAAGTACCCGTATATCGGGAAAACCGATTTCCATATTGTCAACCCTCGGAATGACGTCTTGATTTTTAAGGCTTATATACCGAAATACGCCCAAAATGTCAGCGCGTTAAAAAATGGGGCGCCGATTGAAATCAATTCGGAGGGAGATTTTGCCTTAATAAGCATATGCGAAAACGAGTGCGATTTGACGGTGAATTTTGATATTCCGCTTACGGAAATACGGGCTGATTGCCCTGAATATAGGGAAACGCATATTAAGCTGAGTCACGGATATCTACTTTTGGGAACCGATTCCGAGAGCGCCGTGTATACAGGAAATTTAAGCCTGAAGAATGCCGCAAAATGCATTTATACCGATGAAAGCGGCAATATTTTCACGCCGTTAAACGATATATGCGAAATGGAAGTGCCGGCTGTTGAGTCAGAGCACAGACGGATACTGTTTCCATATAACCGCTGAAACATGAATAATTGAAGTACTTTACCAATCTGAGCGATCGGCTTGCAAAAAGCCCGCCGCTCAGATTTTTTTAATATTGAAAAAAATTCGGAATCGGATTATAATAAAGTACGGACAAATGTTTAAAGCCGCAAAATGTTCTACTGCTACTCCGAAAGACATATTTTAAACTGTACGGGGGAGTGATTGCGGAATGTTTAAGGGACGTATAGCGGCGGTATTATCCTTGATTTTGGTTCTTGCTTTTTTCAGCACCTTTTTGCGCGGCAGGTTATCAACGGTGCAGTCATCGGGCAGTGTGAGTCAGCGGGCTACGGTTATTCTGGACGCGGGTCATGGCGGGTTTGACGGCGGCGCGGTTGCGCCCGACGGAACGGTGGAAAAGGAAATAAACCTTAAAATTGCCCTAAAGCTGAAAGAGTTTTTAAAACTCGGGGGATATGAGGTTATTATGACGCGCGACAGCGACGTTTCAACCGATGACGTTGAAACCGATAAAATAGCAACCCGCAAGAAAAGTGACCTTAAAAATCGGCTGAAACTTATGAAGGATTACCCCGACGCGGTGTTTGTGAGTATTCACCTGAATAAATTTACCACCTCTGCCGCGGCAGGCTCGCAGGTGTTTTACAGCGCGGGCAGGGAAGAATCGAAAAAGCTCGGGGAAGATATACAGAAATCAATTGTGCGGCTTTTGCAGCCCGAAAACGCAAGGGTGAATAAGCAGGCGACCAGCAGCACATATATTCTTTACAACGCAACGCTGCCGGCAGTGCTTGTGGAGTGCGGTTTTTTAAGCAATACCGCCGAGCTTAAAAGGCTTAAAACCGAAGAATACCAAAATAAAATGGCGTTCAGCATTTTTTGCGGGATAATGGATTATCATAAAAGTGTGGGGGAAAGTTAAAATGGCAACCAAAAGCAAAACGGTATTTGTTTGCAGCGAGTGCGGGTATGAAACGCCGAAATGGGCGGGTAAATGCCCCGGCTGCGGCGAATGGAACACAATGGTTGAGGATGTGCGCCTGCCGCAGAAATCGGCGATTTCGGCTGCACCGAGACCCGCTCATACATTCTCGGCAACGCCGCTTTCGCAAATAAACGCGGCGGACGAACACCGCTTTGTAACGGGAATATCCGAGCTTGACAGGGTGCTCGGCGGGGGAATAGTAAAAGGCTCGGTAATACTGCTTTCGGGCGACCCGGGTATAGGAAAATCAACCATACTTTTGCAGGTTTGCAACGCGCTGCAAAGGGATATTAAAATTCTCTATGTATCGGGCGAGGAATCGGCAATACAAATAAAACTAAGGGCAAAGCGCATAGGGGTTGAGGGCGACAGCGTTTCTATAATGACCGAAACCGACGTTCAAACGGTTTGCGAATATATAAACTCGGCGCGCCCCGACCTTGTTATGATAGATTCAATTCAGACTATGCAACACCCCGATATTTCGTCGGCGCCCGGCAGCATAGTTCAGGTGCGCGAATCGTCTAACCTGCTTTTGCGCACGGGTAAAAGCCTTGATATTCCGATTTTCATAGTAGGTCATGTAAACAAGGGCGGCGATATTGCGGGACCTAAGGTAATGGAGCATATTGTAGATACCGTGCTTTATTTTGAAGGTGAGAGAAATCAGTCCTACCGCATTTTAAGGGCAATAAAAAACCGTTTTGGCTCAACAAACGAAATAGGCGTTTTTGAAATGACCGAAACGGGGCTTGCAGAGGTTGAAAACCCCTCCGCTATGATGCTTTCGGGCAGAATGAGCGATGTCTCGGGCGGGTGCATAACCTGCATTATTGAGGGCACGCGCCCGATTTTAGCCGAGGTTCAGGGGCTTGTGGCGGCAACGGGCTTCGGCAACGCGCGCAGAACCGCGGCGGGGTTTGATTACAACCGCTTAAACCTTTTGCTTGCCGTGCTTGAAAAAAGACTGGGGCTTATGTTCTCAAATCTTGATACCTATATAAACATTGTAGGCGGAATAAGGCTTGATGAGCCTGCGGCTGATTTAGCCGTGGCTATGGCGCTGGTTTCTGGGCTGCGCGATATTCCCATAGACGAAAACACCGTAGCGTTCGGCGAAATAGGTTTATCGGGCGAGCTGCGCAGCGTTCCGCGCGCGCAGGCGCGGGTAAACGAGGCGGCGCGAATGGGCTTTACACGGTGCATACTGCCGTCTGCTTGCCTTAAGCAAATAAACTCTGCGCCCGAGGGAATAAAACTTTTGGGTGTTAAAAGATTATCCGACGCAGTGGCGTTTATTAAGTAGTCGCGTCCTCTTTCGGCTGCAAATACGGGCAAACCCCCGAAAGTGAATTGACCGCCGTGCATTTATTAAGCGTGCAGTAGCCGTCGCACTGGTATTTGCAGTTTTCGGCGCATGGAATTATACCCATATTTTCACCCCTGAAAATAGTATTCGGGAGAAAAAAATAAATATTCATAAGATTTTTTACAAAACAAAGGCTCCCTTCTTTTTGACGCAAGTCAAAACAGAGGGGAGCTGGCGCCTTTAGGCGACTGAGGGGTATTTACAGCACTGTCAACTGTTATAAATTATAACAAAATTGAATATTTTATCAGTATCAGAAAGACACCGTAAGCTGCATTTTGAATTTTTCAATTCCGAACACAGCGTGCGGTATGCCCTTGGGCATTATAAGCGTTTCGCCCTCTGTTAAAATATATTCCTTACCGCCCACGGTGAATTTGCCCTTACCGTCAAGCACCGTTACCATAGCGTCGCCGCCGGCTGAATGGGAGGAAATTTCCTCGCCCTTATCAAACGAAAAAACCGTCATACTTACAAGCTCGTTTTGCACAAGCGTTTTGCTTACTACCTGACCCTCGCTGTAATCCACAAGGTCTTTTAAGCAAAGTGCTTTTTCTTTTTCAATATTTTTATACATAATAACTCTCCGTTCTTCTGTTATAAACTTATTATACTCTTTTATTTTTATTATATCAAGCGGACAAACCGCTTATTTTCAATTTGCTGTATAAAGCGGCGAAAGAACGGCATTTTCGGCAAAATGCAAGTGCTGCTTGACAAAATGTAAAGTGTATTTTATTGTTTGCAAGCGCAGATTATGATATAATCAGAGTAAATTCTCAAAAGGAAGTGGCACGATGTTATCTGATAATATCAGAAATTACCGTAAAGAAAATAATATGTCGCAGGATGAATTGGCTGAAAAGCTAGGAGTATCAAGACAAAGCATAAGCCTATGGGAAACCGGACAGACGCAGCCCACAATTGACAACATTATTGCCTTAGCTAAAATATTCAATGTTTCTTCGGATGAAATTTTAAAAGATACCGATAGCGTATGCGGCAGTATAAAGTCTTCTCAAGGTGGAGCGCCGCAAAAGAATAATAAGGCGAATAGCCGTTTGGCAATAATTATCGCCGCGGTTGCCGTTATTGTCATAGGTATCGTATCTGTTTCGGTAATTCTCGGCGGACGGCTGTTCGGTAAAACATCATCCGCCGATAAAACGGTAAACAATTCCTCTGTTCAATCAGGAAGCTCTCAAACCGACAGCATAACAAGCAGGCAGGGCTCAGAGTCAGCCGTGTCCGCAACTTCAAAGGCTGGCAGCCCGAAAACAGGCACGTCATCGGTTAAAAGTAATGTCAGTACAGCGAGCAAAAGCGTTACGGCAGGCGCGTCGTCCGCAGCAGCTAAGACCGAGTCCCCAAATTTTGATTTATTTTCTTACTGTAAGGATTTCGCAATTAAAAAAGGCAAGCTGAACGGCGATTACACCATGTATCAGCAGCCCGCCGAAAAATACGGCGGATATAAGGATGAATATTTTTCAATTTCTTATTGGGGCGACAGCAATATGGTGGAGTTTTGCCTGCATTGCCCGCTTAACGATACATACAGTATTAATTTCTACTTGCGTATGAGGGGCGGTTACAACAAGAAATACGAATATCTGTCTTCATATTATTACAGGGATAACGGCGAAAGTGTAAAAAGCGCAACGGGTTATATCGACCCTGCCGTATTTTCCGATAACTATCCTTTAAATTGCGATAAATACGAGGGCAACTTTAATGAACAGAATAAATTTATGGAAGACAGCAGGGTAGGAATTTGCGATTTAATACATTGCCTCAAAAAGTTTGCGGAAACGGAAAATATGGAATGCGGATTTTCTGCGTTTGATTTTGTTAACTTTTGATATTCAAATTTAAAAACAGCAGCCACCTATATCCGATTTATCGGATATAGGTGGCTTGTACTATATATTCCGTTAATAATTTCCGTCTTATTCCTCAATTACCGGGGGAATAAAAGTTTCTATTGCGCCGCGCAGCTTCGGGTGGCGAATTACAAAATGAATCGCGGGGGCGTTGCCCTTTGAAATCATAGCCCACTGCCCTTCGTGAATTAAAATCTGCAAATTTCTGAACGCGTTTGTCCTTGTAAATTCCGCGGTGTAATTTTCGTGCGCTTTTTGAAACTGCTCGGTCTGCTTTATATGCTCTGAGTATTCGTCATAGCTAAGGCTTATATCCTTGCCGTAAAACATTCCCGAAAGGGGCAAGACAGCCGGGTGGCGCTCAAATTCTTCGCGGCTTATAATCGGCATTTCATCTGTTATGCTGCCGTTTTCAAGAATTTTTTCCGCAATTTCGCGCTGCGAACGCGCAAATTCAAGAATTTTATTTTTATCTTCCGCCGGTATTTTACGGTTTTCAAGCAGTTTTTCAAGAAAATCCGCCCCCGCGGTATAAAGCGGCGGCACGGTTAGAATATTGCGGCGTTTGCCCGCGTTTTCCGCGTCGGCAAGCATAAACGCGTTCAGCCTGCGCGCGCCGTCCTCACGGTAAATTTCCATTAAGGGCGAGGCATTTTTCAAAAGGTCCTCGGCGCGTTTTTTATAGTACGCTATATCGTCCTTGGTTTTTGAAAGATAATACCTGCCGCGGTCATGATAGCCAGCAATAGCCTCGCCCGAGAGTGCCGCCGCGCCCGACACCCGCAAAAAATGATTAAAAGCGCCGCTCTGCGTTTTTTTAAGGTAATAGGGGGATATTTGCCCCGTCATATACATGGGTATCCAACTTTCAAGCCCCAACATCATTTCCTCAAACGAGCGGTCAATATTATGTATATTGTTAAGGTGCAGCCCTTTTTTTAGCATTAGCGCCATTCCGTACATCCACTTTTTCGGAAAATCGGGGTCCTTTGCCATTTCGGTCATAGGCATATCACTGTAAAGGGTAACGTCATCCTTTGATTTTGAAAGCACGGTCGCCTTTAAAAAATCGAGTTCGCTTTCCATCATCTCTTTCAGCCCGTAATAGTATTTTGAGGTGGGCAGCTGAAACGGCAGGGACGGTACTTTCATTTCGTCAAAGTGTATTGCCTTTATGTATTCGTTTAAATCAAATTCATCCAGTTTTGAAAGAAATCCCGAAATGCCGCCGTTTTCGGTGTTGCCCGATTTTCCGCAAAGCAGCCATTCTTTAATTTTTTCGTATCTCACCGCGCGGTCGTCGGTTTCTTCGCCTATAAGCTCAGCCAACACGGCAAGTTCGGCGGGAGAATTTATCTCCCGTGCCACAAAGGAAGCCACCGCCTCGGCAAACTGCTCGGGGTCGGCAGGGCGGCGCGAGCCGTTTCTGAAACGGAATATGGTTGAGCTGTCGTAATTTGTGCTGCGGCAAAGCTTTGAAATATTTATATCAAGCACGGAAATCAGCGTATTAAAGTTGAGCCGCAGCTGCTCCTTATCGGCAGAAGCCAGTCCCTCGCAGTTAAGAAACTGCGCGCGTATTTCTTCCGCACTAAGGTCGATTTTTTTATTTTCGGCAATGCCTGCCAGCGCATTTATAAGGGATGAGAAAGCCTCGCTTTCGGCATCGGGCAG
Organism: uncultured Oscillospiraceae bacterium; assembly: GCA_900547305.1. GTDB lineage: Bacteria > Bacillota > Clostridia > Oscillospirales > Acutalibacteraceae > UBA737. Next base: position 36,095 of record URGH01000013.1, read on the forward strand.
CCTTTCACCCGAGCGGTAGCGGCTTACGGTTGCCGCCGATATACCCGAAAGCTCGCTTAATTCCTTGGCGGTGCAGTCAAGCGTTTCTATATACTTGTTAAGCCTATCGCAGAATTTCATATTTTCACATCCGTAATGTTTTTTTACATTATACAACAAAACCATTAAAAAATAAAGTACAAAAATTTCCGTTTTGGCAAATGCCTTAACGGAAATTATTTTTTCGTTAATATGGTATATATGCTAAAATATTTATGAGAATATTCTGTCTTGCAAGGAGAGAACGATGAATATAAAATCAGAATTTAAAACGCGGGGTTTAGCCGCTCTTTTGCTTGCCTTTACTCTGCTTTGCGGGTGCGCGGATAAGGGCGGTAAAACCTCTGAACCTACTGCTGAAAAGGATACATCGCTTAACGCCTCAACACAGGCGGAGCCCGTAACGCTGGAGCAGGCGCTTTTAAAGGAGCGAGGTCGGCCTTATGACCAATCGGATTACAAAAAGATTATCGGCGGCGAGGGCATTATTGATATAACCTCGGAATTTGATTGCTTTGTCGATCACTCTTACAGCACAGACATTGACAATATGATAGTTTCGGGCGGCAAGACCTACCGCGCAAACTTTAATTCGCCGCTTTCAAACGGCAAAAATATTCTGGAAACATTCACGCTGCCGTCAACCGCCGAGGTGAGGTATTGGGACGCCACCTACGACGGCGAAATGTGCAATTTCTATTTTAAGGACGGCTCTGCCTATAAGCTCAGCGGTCAATCGCCGATTATGTCTTATATTCCCGAAAAAATCGATACGGGAAAATACCCGCTTTTCAAAAAGGTTTACCGCTATTCATCAGACGGTAAAACGCTTACCGACTGCACCGCGGAATTTTTAAACGCCGATAAGGTTTACAGTCACCGTACGCCGATGTTAGCCATTATAGGCAAAAAGGTAAGCCTTATTGATACGGCAAAGTACCTTGATAAGGGCACTACCGGGTGGAACTGGTACAGAGATATGGGCTGGCGGGAATATATAGCCTACGACCTTGATTTATCGGCTATAGGAAACGAGACACCGTTAAGGCTTTTCAACACCAATATTCTTATGACGAACTGCGCGTTTTATGAGATTGTGTATGCTTCTGAACCGCTTGATGATAATGATAAAAACGCACAGACAGCGCCCGACGGCTCGGTTTCGCCCTATTACCCCGCCGCGCAGCACCTTAACTGCAACCTTACTTTGAGAAAAATAACCCTGCTTACCAATTATTACAAGGATGTGCGCAATATCTGCACAAGCCATGTAATAACCGACGATTACACACTTCTGCCTATTTCGGAAATTATGACCGAGGGCTACGCCGAGTATTATAAATACGATTGCAACAAATTTTACAGCGCCTACCGTGATTAATAAAGGAGTAAAGCATATGAATTTCAATAAAAGAAAAATACTTCCGGCCGCTGTTTGCGCCCTGCTCGCGCTTTCCCTTACCGCCTGCGGCGGCAAAACCGTAAAGACTGAGCGCGGCATAAAGGTTACGCAAACAGCGGCGAAAGCGGTGCAGACCGAAAAATACGAAACCGCCGATTTCAGCATTACAATACCGAAAGGCTGGAATGTAACTGCGGGCGGCGCGAATATTTATCACACCATACGCGTGAGCGACCCGAACGAGCCGCTCAACGGTATGTATATTCTTCTTAAAGCGGATTGCCTCTTGCACTCGCAGGCAGGCAAGGCGGCATATCAAAGCCTTTATAATAAGGGAAATACGCAATTGGCGTTGTTTGCAAACGCGGTTGTGCTTGAAAATCCCTCTACCGAGAATTTCTTTAAAATTTTCTCAGCCTATGGCGATTTCGCCTCTAAAATGGATACCACCTACGCGGGCTTTACCTTCCCCCGTTACGACAATTTCACCGTGACCGACAGGTTTGCTTCAAACAGCAATTTAAAAGCCTATTCGCTCGGCGAGGAGCTTTTGCGCGCAACCTTTACCGACGGCGGCAAGGAGGGCGAGGGAATGTTTTCTGCAAGCGTTGTGGATTTCGGCAGCTCGACTATATCTGACGGAACGGTTGTGGGCTATCAGCTGAAGCAGGCGGACGGCGGGTATTATATGGCGTATAACGTGGTGGCAATAACCGCCGCAAAGGACACATTTATAGAATGGGAAAGCGTGCTTACCGAATGTATGAAAACGCTTGATTATTCGGAAAGCTTTGTAAACGCCACAAATCAGGCAAGCAATGAAAAGGTTGCGCTTTCAAAGCAGATAAGCCAAAACTTTAATCAGACTATGGACGGCTTTATGTCATCATGGGAGAGCCGCAACAAAAGTCAGGATATTATGAGCCAAAAGCAGAGCGACGCGATACTCGGTTACGAGCGCGTTTACGATACCGAGACAAACGAGGTTTATAAAGCTACTAACGGCTTTACCGATGTTTACGACGGCAAGCGCTATAAGCCCGTAACGGACGACAATATGTATACCGAGCCTATAAGCGGCTATATTGAAAAGCAATGAAAAAGGGAGAAAACGATGAACGCAAAAAGAATTACGGCGCTTGCGCTGGCTTTAATCATGACCCTGCTCCTTGCCGCTTGCGGCAGCAAGACCGGTGTGGACAGCGACAGCACAAAGCCGGGACAAACAGAGTCCGATACAAAAACAGATAAGCCGGAAAAAGGCGTTAAAATCACACCGACGGCCGCCAAGGCCGCCCAGACGGAGAAATACGAGACCGCTGATTTCAGCATCACCATCCCCAAGGGCTGGCAGGTCAAAACAGGCGGAGCGAACATGAGCTTTTCTGTCGTCGCATACGACCCCGATGAACCGCGCAACATTATATTTTATCGGCTGAAGCTTGAGCCGCTGCTGCACACGCAGGAGGGCAAGGAGGACTGGCAAAAAACATATAACAGGGGCAATACCCTCGTCAAAGATTTTGCCGATGCTCCGGTGCTGGAGAATCCGACCACCGAGGGTCTGTTCAAGGTCCTTGTTCCGGATTTCACTGTTACCGACCGTTGCCCCGCCTCCTCTGCCTACGGCACCCTTGCTCTGGGCGATGAGATCCTCCGCGCCACATTCACCGATTCCGGCGGCCCTGTCGAGGGCTTGTTCACCGCCAGTATTGTGGATTTCGGCAGCGTTCAGGGTTGGGACTTTGAAAATAATTTTAAGGAAATAGACATTGGCTACTACATGGCGTACAATATAGCAATGGTCACGGCAGCCAAGGATTCCTTTTTGGATTGGAGCGAGCTGCTCCTCAAATGTATCAATACCCTGCAATTTTCCGACAGTTTTGTCGCCGCTACCATTAAGGCAAGCGACGATCAGGTAAAGCAGTCCCAGCAGATCAGCCAAAATTTCAACGAAACTATGGACGGTATCATGTCCTCCTGGGAGAACCGCAACAAAAGCTATGACATTATGAGCCAGAAGCAGAGTGACGCCACTCTCGGCTATGAGCGCGTTTACGATACCGAGACGAACGAGGTTTATAAAGCTACTAACGGCTTTACCGATGTGTATGACGGCAAGCGCTATAAGCCCGTGACCGACGACAATATGTATACCGAGCCTATAAGCGGCTATATTGAAAAACAATAAACGGAGGTTTTAAAAAATGTCAGAATCAAGAGTTTTTATGTTAAACGGAGTAGACGTAGAAACGGTTGCCGCACGCCTTGAAAACTTTTTCCGCGGTGAAAAGGGAATGGATGTGCAAAGCTCCCGCACAACCGACGGTTACGTTATGCAGGCAAGTCAGCCGCAGGACAGCTGGAAAACCATTTCGGGAATGAGGCTTGCGGTATCTGTTCAAATGGCAGTTGTAGGCAATCAGATGAACGTAATGGTAGGCGAGGGGCAATGGTCGGATAAAATAGGTGCGGGCGCAATAGGGCTGTTTATTGCATGGCCGCTTGCTATAACCGCGGGAATGGGCGCTTTTAAGCAGAAAAAGCTGCCTGCCGAAATTTTTCAGGTAATAGAAACCTGCATTTTATCGGGCGGTAAAACCGTTGTTGTAAACTCCGCAGGTGCCGTGGTGGCAGAGGGAGCGGTTGTTTGCCCGAATTGCAAAGCGCAAATGTCGGCGGGTGCAAAATTTTGCAGTAAATGCGGTGCAAAGCTTAATACTAAGTGCCCTAATTGCGGCGCAAATACAGCCGAGGGCAGCGCTTTTTGCTCGGAGTGCGGGCAAAAGCTGTAATTGCAAGCAATAAAATTTTAAAAAACTATTGACGGCGGCGTTTTAAGTATGTAAAATATTATTCGGTAATATTTGCAGCGCGGCGGGTACGGTATTTATTGCCGTACCCGCCGCGTTGTTTTAAGAAACGGCGTGTATTTTTAATGTCAAACAACAAGGAATGGTATTTTAAAGGATTAAGAGACGGTATTCCCATAGCGTTAGGCTATTTTGCCGTGGCGTTTACACTCGGAATAGCCGCGAAAAAAGCAGGACTCGGCGCGTTTCAGGCGTTTTTGGCGTCCGGGCTTACCAATGCCTCTGCCGGCGGGTATGCCGCCTTTACGCTTATAGGCTCGGGCGCGGCTTACATAGAGCTTGCAATAACCGAACTTATTGTAAACGCGCGGTATTTGCTTATGTCCTGTGCATTAAGTCAAAAAATAGCGCCCGAAACCCCGCTTTTCCACCGCATGCTTATGGCTTTTGACGTAACCGATGAAATTTTCGGCATTTCCGTATCGGTCACGGGCACGCTCAACCCGTTTTACAATTACGGCGCTATGTCGGTCGCTATTCCCGGGTGGGCTTTCGGCACGCTTTTCGGGGTTATAATGGGCAACGTGCTGCCCGCGCGGCTTGTAAGCGCTTTAAGCGTGGGGCTTTACGGTATGTTTTTGGCAATAATAATACCGCCCGCAAAGAAAAATAAGATTATAGCCGCGCTTGTTATAATTTCAATGGCTGCAAGCCTTGCTTTTTCAAAAATTCCGCTTTTGGCAAATGTTTCCGACGGAATGAAAATTATTATTCTAACGGTGGTAATTTCTCTGCTTGCGGCGGTGCTTTTCCCTGTAAAGGACGAAGAGGATGGGAACGCAAATGCAGCATAATATTTATATTTACATAGCGGTGATGACCGCCGTAACATACCTTATAAGAGTCTTACCGCTGACGCTCATAAGAAAAAAGATAACCAACGTAACCCTGCGCTCGTTTCTTTATTATGTGCCGTATGTCACCCTTGCAATAATGACCTTTCCCGCAATTATCAACGCGACAAACAGCATATGGTCGGGGCTTGCGGCGCTTGTAATCGGCGTTTTGCTCTCTTACTTCGGTATAAGTCTTTTCGGCGTTGCCGTTTGCTCCTGCGCGGCGGTATTTATTATTGAGCTGATAATATAAAAAAATAATTAAATCGGGCGGCGCATTGCGCCGCCCGATTTGGTCAAAAATGACTCTTACTTCATGCTGTTTTCGTAAGATTCGATCATCTTTTTAACCATCTGTCCGCCGATAGAACCGGCCTGCTTAGAGGTAAGGTCACCATTGTAACCCTGCTTTAAGTTAACGCCAACCTCGTTGGCAGCCTCCATCTTAAAACGGTTGAGTGCTTCTTTAGCCTCAGGTACTACGCTTTTGTTAGCCATGGTTTTTTCTCTCCTAATTTTTTTCTTTGCGTTTGCAGTAATATTTTGTGTAAACGAATAAATAATATCAGAGGTAAATTTTGATTATTTTATTTTTAAAAAATGGTTTTTAAGGGAATAAAATGAATTCGAGCCGTTGTGGGTGTTTTACCACCCGCAACGGCTCGAATTGAATTTCAGATATTTTAATCTTCAGGCAACTCAATCGGTCCTGCATTGCCACCGCTTGCAGTGACAATATCAACATTAGAAATTTCTACAAATTCAATTTCCGGTTTGTTAAACATTATAGCCTTTCTCCTTTTTTAAAAGTGATTAAAAATTGTCACAGGTGTATCCGTAATTGAATAATGCCTGTATCAAAGCGCCTATATCACTGTCACTTGCATGGTTTGCTAAGTAATTGTTGACATTATAGGTGAGCGAATCGTTTTCAACATTGTTTACGGTTGAGGTGAATACAAGCATATTGTCAAGTTCGGTCGCCATTATGCCGCTGAACTCAAAATAATACCTGTCATTTTCGCTGTCGTAAACAAAGTTCTTGTAATTGAAAGAAGCAGTACGAATTGTTTCACCATTGTTTATAACCTTAGCCGCAAACTTCACCTGGTTGATTGAAACATTGTCGTCAAGAGTGAAGTAAACGCGGAGCTTAACCGCATTGTCAAGTAACAGTTTCTTTGTGGTTATTGTAATACCGCCGTCAACTGATTTGGTTTCGTTATAGGTCGGTACAGAGTCAATCTTATCAGTGTGTGATACAGATGAGTAAGGAGTGTTCTCAAAGTACTTTGTAACAATGTCATCGGAACGGTATCCGGTGTATTTCTGAGCTTCCTCGCCGTATTTAAGTAAATTACTGATAATTTCGTTATACCTGCCTCCGTATGCCGGATTATTCAGTATTGATAAGCAATACGCCTTAACGCTGTAATCCGAAACGGCATATTCATAAAGTTTTCCGTCTTTTTCAAGATATACGGTAGCTTTTAAAATGTCGTTCATACGTTGGGGATTAATTCCCTTAAACACAAAGCTGAAAGAACCGTCGGCATTCTTTGTGGGTGAAACCGTTGTATCTTCATATTTTTTGAGAGAATAATTCTCAAAAGAGAATACAATGTAGGAGGCGTCGAAGCCATCGCTTATTACACGGTATGTCATGGTCAGGTCATTGCCGAGCGTCAGCTTTTTCTTGACTGTAACTCCGGTTTCAAGTTTTTCCGAAGCGACAATTTCATATAATCCGTCAGTAGCGATTTCAGAGTAAAGACCAGCCGCACAGTATTTTGTAGTAACCTTTCGATCATATTTACCACCGGAAATCGAGCCGTTTTTAACCTCAATTATTCCTGAGAATTCGCCGCCTGTAATTGTAATGTTTGAGCTTCTAGCTAAAATTGCATTAGCCTTGGGTGCGGTAATTTTGCCGCCGGTAATTGCAATGCTCGAATTCGGATTTCCGCCCAAAGCAGTTATATATGTCTCAGAATCGGAGCCTTCGGCAATAATTTCTCCGCCGTTCATTTCAAACGCCGCAGTGGTTGACATAATTCTTATTGCATAATTTCCGCGCTTGCAGTCGGCTTTAACCGTACCGCTGTTCAAAACCAGTTTTGCATTTCCGCCGACATGGATTGCATTTCCTGACTTTGCCATGCCTTCGGTTGTAACGGTTACACCGTTAATTATAAGCGTACCGTTTTCTTCAACAGAAATAACACGTCCGCTTGTACCTGTGTAAGAACTGTAAATCTTTCCTGTGCCTACGCTGTCGGTAAGAGTTAGGTTGCCCTTAACAAGCAGCGCCTGTGCATTGATTGAAGTATTTGTTCCGTTAAGTGTGAATCCGTTCAAATCAATAGTTATTGTTTTGCCGGCAGGAACGGTTGTTGTTGAGCCGATAACGGTAATATCTTTAAGTAAGGTTATAGTTTTACCGTTTGCAGCTAACCTTATAGCGTCTGCAAGAGTTTCATATTTTTTGGTGCCGATTTGGGCTACATAGCTGCCTTCTTTTACGCCGTATGTGCCGTCGGTATTTTTCGTCGGGATATAGCCGTCAGCGCAATATCCGTCTGAAATTTTCTTATTAAATGAACCGCCGGAAACTTTTGTGCTGCCCGCAGCCGCATTTGTTACACGTACAGTCCATGCAGTTGAGCGTGTGCACAGATTCTTGAACGTACCGCCCGTAATTACCGTAGAGGGTGAAGAACTGCCGCTCTTATCGGTGTGAATAACCTGCGCCTGTCCGTACGGAGCATTCTTATCGCCCTGAATGAATGTACCGCCGCTTATCTCAAGCTTTCCGTAGTTGAAAATAACTCCCGTAAAGCCTTTTGAAGTTCCTTTTTCAAGCGTGAATGTACCGCCGCTGATACTAAGCGCGGCTCCGGATTCATTCTTAACAACATCCAATCCGCCGGTATATGTACCGCTCTTGATTGTAAGCGTGCCGAAGTTATCAAGCATAGAAGAGCCGGTGTTGCCTGCGGTTGCGGTTATGCCTTCAAATGTAGCAGTACCGTTATTCTGAATGGTATAATAGCTGTTTGCAGTGCCTACAATGCTGCCGTTTTTAACGGTTACAACAGCGCCCTTGGCAATGGTAAGGGTTGCTGTGCTCGCGGCGCCTGTGCCGGTAAGCGTTTTGCCGCCGAGGTCAAGCGTAATGCTCTTGTTAATCAAAACGTCCTCGGTTGTATCGCCAAGCAGTGTTACGGTGTCGCCGTCTTTTGCAGCCGCAATAGCCGCGTTAACGGTTTCGTATTTAACGCCGCCGACTTCCGCTGCATATGTGATGTCCTTTACAGTGTATGTGCCGTCGGAATTCTTTGATGAAGTTAATCCTTCTGCACAGTAGTCTCTCGGAATTTCATTCGAGAACGTACCGCCCGAAACGGTAATAACATCGCTCTTACCGAATTTGCTTTCGGTTTTGTTCTCCCAGGTATAAGCCTTAAGAGCTTCGCCTTTGGCAGATTTAAAGGTACCGCCGGTAATTGTAACTTTACCGAGACCTTTATATCCGGGGCGGTTTACAACGGAAACCGCCGCGCCGTCCTGAATTGCACCGTCGTTTTCGGTTTTTTCTACCGGGTCACCGGTTACATTGATTACGCTGTCACCGCTTATATTCAAGCTGCCCGAGCATACCTGAACGCCCATGGTCTTGGCAGTGATTGCACTGTTTTCGATATTGAGCGTGCCGCTGCTTGCAAAATAAATTCCGAAGCCGTTCGGTACATTAAGAGTACTGTTCTTTAATGTAACGGTATCGTTTGTGTTGTTACCGTTGGTTTCAATTCCGCTGTGACCGTTAGAGATCATTTCAACGTTCTCAAATATCAGTGTGGAATTGTCATACGTTATAGTACCGCCCATTGCTGACGGAATAAGTCCGACCAAAGTATTACTGATAACTTTACCGTTCTTAACCGTAAGCGTTGCATTAGGGTGGTTAATCTCAAATGCCGCGCTGTTGACATCGGTTCCGGTATAAGTCCATGTGTGACCGTTAAGATCAACCGTGCGTTTTATACTGCCGGAGCTGAATGTCCCGGCTTTCTCGTAGTCACGCAGCAGAACAATATCTTTACCACCGCTGTCAGTCTGAGCTTTGAAAGCCTCATCCATGGTGTAATACTGTTTGCCGTCTACTTCTGCAAGGTAAGCTTTTGCAACGCTGTACTTGCCGTTTTCTACAGTTATTGAAGAGCTTTCAACCAGATATGCAGTAGGATCATTAGTAAATGTACCGCCGCTAACTTCGATTGTAGCCTTAGTATTATCCGTAATAGGATTAAGTCCGTTATTATAGGTGTAGATACCAAGTGTGCCGGTAATCTCGCCGCCCGTAATGAAGATACGCGCCTGTTTATCGGCAGCGTCGTCATAGTTAACAGAGGCAACATTGCCGTTAACCTTACCGCCGCTTATTTCGAGATTACTGAACGCAGCGCCTGTGCTGTAAACCCAAGAAGATACGGTACCGTTTACGGTGCCACCCTTGACAGTTGCTCTGAGCCAGTTTTCAATCGCATAGCTGTTGGCGGAGTTGATTGTGCCGCCGTTCAGGAAGAGATCACCGCGGTCAACCTTTATAGCGATAAAGTTATCCTGAGTGAAAGTACCGCCCTTAATGTTCAGTCCGGGATATTTATCAACGCCATCATCACCTATGCGGACAAGTGACGCTCCTTTTCCTTCCGAATTGCCGCTGTTATTCTTAACATTACCGCCTTCAAAGAATACCCAAGCACCTCCCTGAACATCAATAACGTAGTGTGAAGAAATACCGGAGTTTTCGGCAGTGTCCTCACGCATAATGGTACCGGTTTGGGCTGTGCTGGAATCTTTAACTGTGACCCCTCTTGCCGTAATAGTAAGCGCCGGTTTGCCCTTTACGGTTCCGCCGTTCAGCGTGTAACCGTTAAGGTCAAGGGTAAGCTGCTTTGCTATTGTTACGTTTTCTTTTGTGTTAGACACAAGTGTAACCGTAGCTTTTGACTTTGCCGCGTCAATTGCAGCCTGCAGGGTTTCGTATTTAACGCCGTTTACCTCAGCTACATATTTGCCGGATTTTACGCCGTAAGTGCCGTCAGTGTTCTTTGTGGGAATAAAGCCGTCAGCGCAGTAATCGGGATTTATTTCATAAGTAAATGTACCGCCTGAAATAGCAATATTTGCAGGCACATTGCCCGAAATACTAAATTTACCGTTGAATGTACCGTTTTTAATATTAAGCTGACGGCTCTGCCCCTCACCTATTCCGCCGCTGATTTCAATGTTACCGTTAATTACGCTATTACCTTCAACAGTAACAGATACCGAAGGATAGCTACTATAACGGCAAACATCAAACGCAATGGGAGAATATTTTGTTCCCTCGGCATTGCCGGGGTTTATTATTGAATCCTTAATTACAGTATTACCGTTATTGTTTGAAATGGTGTATACAGTCTGTTTTCCGCCTGATACAGTCATATTATCCAATGTAAGGTTGCTGTAATTCTGAATCATAATAGCCGGAGCGCCCGACCATTCGGTTTTATCATCACCCGCAACAGACGCGTCGCCGTAAATAAAACCGTTTTTCATGGTTATTTTATTGCCCGCAAGTAGTTGGAAACCGTTGGTTGCCGTGCCTGTGCTGCCAACAAGCTTTCCGCCTACTGTATATGAATAACCGGCAAAATCAATAGTAATTCCGGTTGGATATTTATTTGTGTCTACCCTAATGCCGTCACCGCTGCAATCTGCAAGCAGAGTTACGGTATCACCGTCACTTGCTGCTGCAATAGCTTCTGCAAGAGTTTTGTACTCTGTATCGCCGATCTTAGCAACAAAGTTGTCTGTGGGAGTTTTAATCGTTATTTTATCGGTTGTTTTCCACTTAACAGCGTCGGTAATAACTACGTCATTGCCGTCCATGTCCTTAACGGTAGAACCTTCGGGAAGATCAGAACCATCGTTATATACAACCGTATAAAGAGCGGCGGTATTTTCGCTTTTTGTATTTTTATCACCTATAACAAGATTTGCCGCAGCGTTGAAGCCTAAATACATACCGACATTCTTGTTACTGTTATCAGTGTTTGTGATATCAAAATAGTTGCCGTCTACGGTTACGGTTGAGGTTATATTCCACTGTGAAATTCTTTCAAACTTGACCGGACGGGTGCTTTTAACAGTATTGTTGGTAAAGGTTATTTTGGTCAGTGATTTGAAATCTTCTCCCTGACCCTCGTTATCGCCTTTTGTCCAGTTGCCGTAAGCCGGTCTTATCCATGTGGGGTTGGAATTGTTGGCAGAAGCGGCATTTGTGAACTCATTAAATGTACAACTGTCAAACGCAAGCTCTGTTGCAGCAATTGCACCGACAATTAAACCGTTGAATTTGCAGCTGTTGAATTCAATCTTTTGCAGCTGACTCCAAGGCGAGGTGTAAAGCTGATAATCAAAGCTGAACACGCCGTTAAATTTAATTCCCTCAAATTTTACGGTAGTGTAAGCCGGAACAGCAAGTAAAAGCGATGTTCCTATTTTATCTATGTCCGTATAACCGGTTACATTATTAGAAATTGATGTTCCGGTGAAAACAACGGTTTTGCCGTTCGCACCGTCGTTTCCTTCGCCCTTGTATCCGTTAGCGGCGTAATAATTAAGGTCGGTTTTATCCGCGCCCACAGCGCTGTCTACACGAACTCCGTTACCGAGAACGCCGTTTGTGTCATAAGAATATTCGCCGACATTAACATACATAGTGCCGCCAAGAGAATTTTGAGCTGCAATGTAGTCTTCTCTCGTCATTGCTCCGAATTCTTCTAATGTGTACGGATTAGAAGATGAACCCTTGGTTGCTTCGGAACCGGTCTCTCCCTCCGCAACTGTAGCAAATGCTACAGTCGGGATAAGACTTAAGCACATTAGGACAGACAACAGCAAACTTAACAGCTTTTTGCCTATAATTGACTTATTCATTGTTTGTATCATCCTTTCATAATACTTTTGGGGCTTTTGCCCCGAATGAAAACTGGTTTTTCAATTTCTCCTCCCTTTTAATTCCGACAGAATATGCGGATTTAAGCTGAAAAACCGCATATTAATTTGATTTTCCGGATTGAGTTTTTTGATTATTGAAGCAGGCTTGCGGTGGCATTTCATTCAGTCGAAACGGCACAACTGTTTCCTTAATCAAGGATATTATAGCATTTATGCTTTCAAAATTCAATATAAAAACGGTATTTTTTGGTAGAAAATCCCGCGATTATTTTTCACATATTTGTTATAATTGATATGCGTACCAATATTAGACATTAGATGTTAGATATTAGACGGTAGAAAATACCCCTCAGTCACTAACGTGACAGCCGCTGACGGCGGCGGTCCCCTCTGTCAACTGCGTTGACGTCTCCCCAC
>URGH01000014.1 GCA_900547305.1 uncultured Oscillospiraceae bacterium
ATAAGGCAGGGGTAAATGCAGGTTTTAACGCCGATATACAGGAAATCAAGCAAACCGCCGTTGCTTAATATATATCCGTAATCGTAGTGGTGCTCGCCCGCCGCCATAAATTCAGCCCACAAATCGGTGTGGTACATGGCGTTATCGGCACCCGTAAACGCGGTAAGGTTTGTAAGCAGCATACCGAAAGCTATGCCTACGAGCAACAGCGGCTCAAACTGCTTTTTAATGCCGAGGTACAAAAGAAGCAGAGATATAAGGATCATCACAAGCGATGTCCAGTTTTCTCTAATATTGCCGAACAGCATATAAAAGCCTGTTGTTTTGGCAAAATCAATTATTCTATCCATATGTCAATTCTCCCAACCGTTAGCCTATAACGCAGAGAACAGCGCCGGTTTCAACCGATGCACCCTTTGTGACGTTAACAGACAGAACAGTTCCGTCACAGGGGGACATAATTTCGTTTTCCATTTTCATAGCTTCAAGAATCATAAGCACATCGCCTTTTTTAACCGCAGCGCCGTTTGTAACGTTTACGGCTAAAATATTGCCGGGCATCGGGCTTGAAACGGTTTCTTTACCGCCCGAAACAGGGGCTGCGGGAGCAGCGGCAGGAGCCGGAGCAGCAGCGGGTGCGGGGGCTGCCGCAGGAGCGGGAGCTGCCTTTACCTCGGACGCGTCAACAGCCTCAAGAGTCACTTCATATGCGGTACCATTTACCGTAACATTGTATTTTTTCATTTTCTAACACCTTTTTCTTAAATTTTTTTAAATGACAAAATTCTGATTGCGGAAATATCGGTTCCCATTTCTTCCGCAAGAGCTGCCGATACCGCAGCGATTATTTCTCCGCGGTTTTCTATCGGTGCGGGCGCGGGAACAGCCGCGGGAGCCGGAGCGACATTTTCCGTTTTTTTATCGGACGACATACATATGGCGCCTATAATATAGCAGAGGATAATTATGGAAATCAATCCCACAAAAACAACTCCCAAACCCATTCCGACAACGTACAGATTATCTACAACATTTGACAAAACAAAGCACCTCCCCCAAGGGTAAAAAATAGTTTGTAAAATTGATTGTTATAAAAATAACAAATTTAGCCCAATTACACTAATTATATATAATTAGTCAATAGATTACAATATATAAAAAGCAAATTTATCAATTTATTAATCGTATTTGCAATATCTTAATAATTTCTTAATGCACTGTATTGTAACAAATTATAAGGCTGTTCAATAAACTGTTATAGGACAAAATCCCCAATTCAGAAAAGGAGAATATCGGAATGGAGAGACAATTCAATGTGGCGGATTTTTACGAAAAATGCGGTTGCACAACCGCTCCCCAAAGAACGGTTCGCAGAGATGTTGCAAACACCGACTGTACAGACCCGCTGACTATGGTCTTTATAAATATGCAACCGCTCGACAGCGTTTATCCGCTTGACAAAGCATTTTGCAACGGGACGCTTTTCCCCGAGCTTGACAAACCGTTTTTAGGAGGTGCGCGCAGATGAATGAAAGAATGAAATTAAGGCGTCGGCTTTATGAACTGGATTTTGCGATTTATGAACTTATCCTTTTTCTTGATTCACACCCCGAAAGTGCAAGGGCGCTGGAGCTTATGCGCGAGTACCGCGAAAAACGCGACGCCGTTATGGCGGAATACCGTGAAAAATTCGGCGACCTTATAATAACGGCTAACGACGCACCGGCAGAGGGAAGCTGGAAATGGATAGACGGCCCATGGCCGTGGGATAACGACTTTACGGAGGGCTGAAATTTATGTGGAATTATGAGAAAAAACTGCAATATCCCGTTAATATAAAAAATCCGAATCCGAAGTACGCACAGATTATACTTGAACAGTACGGCGGTCCGGACGGTGAAGCGTCGGCGGCGCTGAGATATTTAACCCAGCGCTACGGTCAGCCCTATAACGAGGTTAAGGGAATGCTTACCGATATAGGAACAGAAGAATTGGCGCACATGGAAATGATATGCGCTATGGTACACCAGCTGACAAGAAACCTTACACCCGAAGAAATAAACGCAAGCGGCTTTGCGCCGTATTTTGTAAGCCATACAAACGGCGTATATCAGGCGGCGGCAAACGGCGTGCCGTGGACGGCGACATATTACCAATCAAAGGGTGATGTTATAACCGACTTGCACGAGGATCTGGCAGCAGATGCCGCGACTGCATAAGAGCAACCCGGGCATTATTTACACTTTTTACAAAATTCAAAATAAAACAAGCCGTTTATAAAAAATATCAAAATACATAAACCCGGGTATGAGAGCCAGTCTCTCTCACCCGGGTTTATATAATAAGAAATTCAGTTTTCGTTTTTTTCATTCATGGACTATTCTGCCTTAAGCATAAGCTGTTTCGGATGAAGCATTGCGTTGCTGAAACGCTAACTTATTTCTTGTTCTGATTTTCCGTTTCTGCTTGTATTTCTTATAGCTTTTATCAACTCATCATAGCCGTTTTCTTCGGTTAAGTCGATATAATACAGTTCATTAAACTTTGTCGGTAAATATGGATTTCCGTTTGCATCCGTTTCCACAACAACGGGAATTATCCTGCGTTGTAACGGAGCGGATTTGATTTCGGGAATAATTATTCCTGCTTCATATCCTACTCCGCCTTGTCGGTTGTTCGCCTTTTCGGCATAATCCTTATTGCAAACAACGATTATGTTATCAACATTGTTCGCTTCCAACGCCTTCTCCATAAAATAGTTAATATTCTGACCGGGGGATAAATACTCTTTATCGTATATAACACGGACTCCGTCTTGTCTCAACATGGTTATCAACTTAAAAACCGTTTCCTGATTTTGCATAGGCGTCCAACTATATGAAACAAAAACAGTGGGAGCCTTGACGGCAGCGGAATAATAAGGCTGGAGATCCTTTATATCTAAGTTTTTTATAGTCCAGTGTGTGCGATTCATTTCCCAAGCGCCCATATCTAAAAGCTGCGACAGCCCCAAAAACACCTCATGAGTAATAATGTCGCCTGTTAATTCATAGTCAATCATTATGTCATTTTGCCGTACAAGAATATTATTGATATATCCGATATATGCATCACGGTCATGGCCCTGTTCATATGTAAAAATACAAGGTATTTGTTTAAGCAGTGTGATAGTTGACTCTGTTAACGGCAAATATTTTTCCTTGTATTCGGGCAAAATATATTCGGTCAGGCATCTCGTTTTTGGCATAAAACCGGGGCTTTTTTCCCATTGGTTTTCATTGCCTGAAATAAACAAATTAATCATTTACATTCTCCGTATCCGGTTATTTTTTATATAGCTTTCAGCGAAGCGTTCAAACCTGATTTCAAACTGTCCGATAAACCGTTTCAAACAGTTCTGCGGTTCCTCTTGCTGATGCTTTCCTGTGCCTTTACAAGCTCGGTATATATAATTTATACTACAATTTACGAATTTCTTCAACAATTTTGCAGATGATTATAAAATTAATCCCTTCGCGGTCATCAAAAATTCCAGTGGATTTCTATGGGTACATCCTTTGTTCCGGTAACACGTTTTCCTACCGAAATATAATCAATGAGAATTTCCGCCATTTCGCGATTAATGTGCTTTAGGTTTGTATACCGTTCAACGGTTTCACGGCGGTTGTCACCGGCTTTGATTTTTAAATAGATTTCCTCAATTTGCCTTTCTCCGTCTGAAATAAGCTTTTCAAGTCTGTCGCGGTCAGCCGTAAAGTCTTTTGACATTTCCGTATAATCGGCGGCGGAGATAAGTCCGCTGACCTTATCCGTATACAGTTCCCGTATACCCCTTGATAACTCGGCAGCCCGCTTTTTATAGGCCGCAATATCGGCGGACACGGCGTTTTTCTGTGCTTGCAGATTGCCGCAAAATTCAATGCTCTTTTCTAAATCGCTCTTGTTCAGGTACTTTGCCGATAAGCGATTAAGCTCGCCCAACACCGTTTGCTCCAGCCTATCAACCGAGATAAACGAGCCGATACAGGCGTCCTTTGATACATAGCGGTTGGAGCATTGCAAGTAATGCCTGCCGCGATTTTTTGATGAGCGCATCACATATCCGCAATACGCGCAGCGCACCTTTCCCGCAAACGGACCGACCGTGCCGACGCCAAAGGGCTTTGCACGCTCCCGTACCATATTCTGTACTCTGTCCCACAGCTCACGGTCAATAATCGGCTCATGCGTGCCCTCTACCACATACCATTCACTTTTCGGGCGTGGCTTGTTCTGCTTTGTCTTGTAAGAAATGCTGCCGTATTTGCCCTGCACCATATTACCGATGTACATTTCGTTCGTCAGCATATCGGAAATTGCAGAATACTTCCAGAGATTACTGCTTTTGGCTCTGGGCTGCTTATAGCGCAGTCCCTTCAGGCGCTTGTACTCGGTCGGATTGGGAATACCCCTGTCGTTGAGCATACGGGCGATTGCCGTTTTGCCGCAGCCCTTAGAAAACAGTTTGAATACCTCGCGGACAACTGCGGCGGCTTCCTCGTCAATCACCAAATGCCCCCTTCGCTCAGGGTCCTTCTTGTACCCGTAAAGAGCAAAGGAGCCTATATGAAATCCGTTTTCCCGCCTGTTTTTAAGAACACCGCGGATATTATCGGACATATCCTCCAAGTACCATTCGTTCACAAGTCCGTTTATCTGACGGGACTTTTTGTTGCCCTTGTTCGCGGTGTCGGCATTGTCTACAATACCGATAAAGCGTATGCCCCAAACGGGAAACAGCCCGTGAATATACTTTTCCACCAGCTCCAGTTCGCGGGTAAAGCGCGATTGCGTCTTGCAAAGTACAATATCAAATTTTTTCGCTTCCGCGTCCTTTAGCAGTCGGTTGAACTCGGGGCGGCGCCTGTCCGTGCCGGCGTAATCGTCATCACTGTAAATGCCGTAAATTTCCCAGCCGTGTTCCGCGGCATACCCGACCAACATTGCCTTTTGGTTTTGTATGCTGCCCGAATCATCTGTTTCGGTCTGTTTATTTTTGTCTTCTTCCGATAAGCGGCAATAAATAGCTGCTTTCAACGGTTTTTCTCCAAAGCATTGATAAGCCGCGCCCACATTTTTGTAAATTCCTGTTCGGTTGTGGTGCTTTCGCCGCCCTTAAAAACACTTTTGCATATAGTTGTAGGTTGTCTGTTTTTTTCCATAATCTTACCACCCTGTACTACACTATATGAAATGCGGCAAGTCCGATATTCCGAGGGAGTGGAGCGGAAGAATGAAAGAACCGTTGCTTTCTGTAAACGCAAAAAAGCCGACGCCCTCGGTGCATAAAATGCAGAGGTCATCAGCTTAAAATCAGCGGTTTCGGCATATTCCCGATTGTCAGCCGCCCGGGTTATTGTCATGCCCCGGCGTATAAAGCCCGCAATAACCGTTTCGGGCAGCTGGCTTTTTTTGCAATTGAAATCAGCAATGCGGCAAACATGGGATAACGGTGTGAAAATTTCATTATATTTTCAAGGTAAAAGAGCCGTTTCTTATATTGGTGCATGTTGCCGATGTCCAATCAGTCAATTCTTTCGCTTTTTGATGCAAAAGTCTTATGTTAACCGCGCCTGAATTGCTTGAAAAACGCAATTTATGTGTTCCCGGAGCGTATTCTATATTGATTGCCTCGGCTATAACCTGTGCGGAAAGATTTGCGTCGTGCTGTCTGTATATTTTTATGGGTTCTAATGTATCGGAAATTGCAAGTATGTAGAGTAACGGATTGGACTCAAAGGATATGTTTTTGAAATTTTCTTTCAAAAGAGGAGTCAACCGGTACTCCTCATATAAAGCTCTCATGTTTGTCGGCTGCTTAAAAATATTATGCGATAAAATGCAATCGGCAATATAAGAGAAAACGGCAAGCTGCTCTTTGTGAAATTTCAGCCCATTATAACTGAATTTTTTTATATCCTGCTCCACACTGAAGTCATTTGTTGAACCGATATACGCCAGCAAATAGTTCTTTACCATTCTGTCATAGAAAAGATACCCTCCGACAATTCCGTGATCAACACGCTGTCGCGTGTTAATACAATAATTCAAATATCTTGCAACGGTGAGTTTAGGGTATTGAGGACCGTTTATTATGCTGCCGTTGGAAAATCGCAGTTCAGTATGATCTGAAGCTGCGTTATCCGGCTGAACTAATTTCGCGACCAAATCAGACATACTGATTTCGGAATCTTGCGGAGCGCGGACATGCGGGCGCGAATGTGTGAATTGACGGAAAGGAGAAAAGATTATATCTAACTTTTTATTTATTGTTTGGAGTGGAATATATTCGTGAAACTTGCAATTTTCGTGGCATGTTTCCGGGGTAGGCGCCCTGCGCGAATATTGAACAAAACAGTTCTCCCCTTCGGTCACACAGTATCCGTAATCATGATATAAGAATGTTAAAAACCAAAGATAGGAAAACAAAAACGGGTCGGAATCATCAAGAAAAATGGGAGTTGTGCCGCTTAGGCAATTTTCGATAAGCAGACCTAAAAAGAAGCCGGAGACCGTGTGTACGGTTCTTTCCGGTGGTAATTTATACATTTCCTCGGAGCGGCGGTGAGATACAAACTTTCTCCGTACATCGGTAAAATATTCTGATATAAGGAGATTGGAATTTTCAGGATCGATAATTAAGGAATATTTTTTTCCGCCGTTATCAAAGTATCGGTTAATAAATTCGTCGGCGACACTCGCACTCAAAATATCATTTGTCGGTATGTAATTCCCGTAATAGTTCCATTTGATTCCGTTCTCGTTAGAAACGGTGCTGTTTATGTAATTTAAATATGTCATTTCTCAACCTCCTTGGGCAATTTGCATTGAAATTCGCTTATATTATACCCTAAATAAATCAAAATATCAATATAATTGCTCGGAAATTGTCGAAGCAGCATTATGGCGGTATACCGAATTGTTTTTTGACCGGATTGCGCTTTCGAGGTCGCAGCAGAGCAAAAGGCGCGCGTGACATATGATAACCTTTTAAGGCTTATAGACGACCCGGATATAACCGATCCGCTGAAATTTTTGCGCGAACGCGAGGTTGTGCATTATCAGCGTTTCGGTGAGGCGCTGCGCCTTACGACCGACAGGCTCGATTGCAAAAACTTCTATGCCTTTAATCCCGGCTTTGATAAGTGACGCTTAAAGGCAGAACGCAAAAAATAAACAATTAAAGCGAATAACACGGTATACGGGTAAAAATTTTTACCGGCATACCGTGTTTTTATTTGTAAAAAATCAGTTGAAACAGGTATGGCGGCGCGGCAATTATGCCTGTCAGACGCCGCGGAAGCCTCTGCCTATAATTTCGCTGCTGGTTGTTATAATCATAAACGCGTGCGGGTCGGTTTCGCGTACAAAGCGCTGCAGCTGTACCGCCTCAAAGCGGCGGCAGACGGTATGAACGGCGGTTTTTCCGCTATTGGTATACGCTCCGCGCACATCCGCCAGAGTTGCGTCGTGATGAAGCTTTTTAATTATAAAATCTGATATTTTTTCCGGCTCTGTTGTAAATACGGTGAAATACTTGCACGCGTCCATGCTTTCTATAACGCCGTCCACCAAAAAGGCTTTTGCAAATAATCCCAGCAGCGAGTAAAGACCGATTTCCACACCGAAAACCAGGAATGCGCTCATTGCAATTAAAAAATCCACACAAAGCAGCGCCTTGCCCACATTGAGCGGCGAATGCTTTTTTAAAATCAGCGCAATTATATCCGTGCCGCCGGATGACGCGCCGTACCTGAAAATAATTGCCGAACCGACGGAGGTTAACAGCATTGCGTAGACAAGTTCTAAAAACGGCTGATTTGTCAAGGGCTTTTTTAACGGGACAGTCCATTCAAAAACCTGCGTAAGCCCCGAAAAAAGCAGGCTGCAATAAACGGTTTTTATTCCCGTTGCTTTTCCGAGTACGGCAAAGCCGATAAGCAGACATAACAGATTGATAGCGGAAATCCATAAGGCGGGGGAGAGCGGGGTAAGCTTTCCGAGCAGTGTTCCTACGCCGCTTACGCCTCCGGTTGAAAAGCCGTTTGGAATTTTGAAGAAATACACGCCTGCGGTCAGCAAAAGCGTACCAAGGCTTATCCATAAAAAATTTTTGACGTTCTTCATGCAGACATTAAACCCCCGTAAATTTTCTTTAGATAATTATAATCCCAAAGCATTAATAATACAACAGTTTTATATATTAAAAAAGCGTTTCGTGCCGCATTGGTCGGAAACGCTTTTTTAAATACAATTATAATGCTTTCGGGGTAAAGCCCAAATCTTCAATTTCCCGCAGGGCGGTTGCAAGGCAGTGCTCGCAGCCGTCAATAGTCACGGTTTTGTTTTCAAGCGATACACTGAATTTAAGCTCTGCGGCGTTAAGCGCGTTTGTTATGCGCTTAACACAGGCGTCGCAGTGCATATCGGGTACGGATATTACTCTTTCCATTTCTATCACCTCACTTCATCAGCTTTTGCAGAGTAGCCGTCAGCTCGTCGATAACAGAATCATCGCCCGCGCGTATATTATCCGCCACGCAGGTGTGTATATGGTTTGAAAGCAATTCGCGGTTAAAAGCGTTAAGCGCCGCCTGAATTGCCGATACCTGAATTAAAATGTCAGTGCAGTATGCGTCGTTTTCAAGCATTGAGCGAACGCCGCGCACCTGCCCCTCTATGCGGTTAAGGCGGTTTATAAGCAGCTTATACTCCTTTTCATCGCGGTGCTTTTTCTTTTTACAGCATTCACATTCGCTCATAGCTTTTTACCTCTCAATCTTAAAGCGTTACCCACAACGAATACAGAGCTTAGCGACATTGCAAGCCCCGCTAACATCGGGCTTAAAAGCGGACCGCCGAAAACATAAAGCAGCCCCGCTGCTATGGGTATGCAAATTGCGTTATAGCAAAACGCCCAGAAAAGATTTTCTTTTATATTGGTTATGGTCAGTCGGCTGAGACGTATTGCGCGCGGCACATCAAGCGGGTCGTTTTTCATAAGCACAATGTCCGCCGCCTCAATTGCAATATCGCTGCCGCTGCCCACGGCGCAGCCTATATCAGCCTCGGTCAGAGCGGGCGCGTCGTTAATGCCGTCGCCCACCATCATAACAACGCCGTATTTTTGCTTTATTTCGGAAATTATTTTTGCTTTTTCTTCGGGCAGAACCTCTGAGTATACCTCGTCAGCACCTACCGCCGCGCCTATATACTCGGCGCAGGCTTTATTATCGCCCGATAAAATAACGGTTTTAATGCCCAGCTTTTTAAGGCGGGCTAAAGCGTCTTTAGAGGTTTCCCGCACTTGGTCGGCAATGGCTATAAGACCTATACACTCGCCGTTTACGGCGGCGTAAATAAGTGATTTGCCCTCGCTCGCAAGCCTTTCGCCCGTTTCGCGGTATTTTGATATATCCGCGCCGCTCTCTGCAAGCAGTGCTGCGTTACCGAGCAGGATATTTTCGCCGTTTATAACGCATCTAAGCCCCTTACCCGAAATATATTCGCTCTTTTCCGCTCTTTCGGTTACGGTAATGCCGCTTTCGGCGGTGTAGGTAACCACCGCCTGCGCCAGCGGGTGAGCGGAGTCAGCCTCGGCTGCCGCGGCGGTTTTTAAAAGCCGCGCTTTATCGTCGGCGTAAACATCGGTCACCGCTGCCTTACCGACGGTCACGGTGCCTGTTTTATCAAAAACCGCCGCCTTTACGGTGTGGGTTATTTCAAGAATTTCGCCGTTGCGTATTAAAATTCCGTTCTCTGCGCCGAGCCCTGTGCCTACCATTACCGCCGTAGGAGTTGCAAGCCCCAAAGCGCAGGGGCAGGCAATAACAAGCACGCTTGTGAATACTCTAAGCGCAAAGGAAATATCCTTACCCGCAATAAGCCATACCGCTGCGGCAATAACCGCGATAGTGATTACCACCGGCACAAACACGCCGGCTACCTTATCCGCCGTTTTTGAAATGGGGGCTTTTTTATTCTGTGCGTCCTCAACGAATTTTATTATTTTTGCAAGGGCGGTGTCTTTTCCGATTTTTGTGACCGTAACATATATTACGCCGCTTATATTTATGCTGCCGCCCGTAACAAGGCTGCCCTCTGTCTTTTCAATCGGCAGGCTTTCGCCCGTCAGCATTGATTCATCGGCGCTGCTTTCGCCCTTTATTATTTTGCCGTCAAGCGGTATGCTCTCGCCCGGCTTTACAATTACCGTTTCGCCAACGTTTACCTCTTTTGTGGGTACTGTAATTTCCTTGCCGTCACGCAGTACACGCGCGGTATCGGGTGATAGGCGCATAAGCTTTTCCACAGCCGAGGCGGTTCTGCGCTTGCTGTGCTCCTCAAGCTGCTTGCCGAGCGCCACAAGGGTTATTACCACCGCTACCGATTCATAATAGAGGTTATGCACCGCGTGCATATTGTAGGGTATCATATAGGTCATAACCACGCTGTAAATAAACGAAGCGCCCGCGCCCACGGCTACAAGCGAATCCATATTAGGGTTGCCGCGCAAAAGCAGGGGAATACCGTGGGTGAAAAAGCGCCTGCCTATAAACATTACGGGTATGCAAAGCAGCAGCTGGGTAAGCGCAAAGCCGTAGGGGTCGCCCGAAATATTCATAAACGGGGGAACGGGCAGCTTGTCCGTCAGCATTTGACCCATTGAAATGTAGAGTAATAAAGCCGAAAGTATCGCCGAGACCACAGTACCGCCGAAACCGCCATTTTTCTTTTCGGCGGCTTTCGGTTTTTCTGTTTCTTCGGGGGTATCGGGGCGTATTCCGAATCCCGCTTTTTCAACCACGCGGGTAAAATCCGCCTGACCTGTCTTTTGCTCATCATAGCTTACGGTCATTTTGCCTGTTATAAGGTTAACATCGCAGTTTTCAACGCCCTCCAGCCGCGATACTACGCGCTGAACCGAGGCAGAGCACGCCGCGCAGGACATTCCGCTTATTATATATTCTTCCTGTTTCATAGGCTATCTTCCTTTCTGAGTGTTATTATATACCCCCGAGGGGTATTTGTCAAGAGGCTGTTTTAAATTATTATAGCTTTTTTGTAGGATTATATTTATGCGGATGATTTATATTATTGAATAAAAGCCGCGCGGTGACAATCTCTGCGGCAACAGCGATCGGGTTTTTTCCGAGACGGTTTGGTGTTAAAGCAAGGCTTTTAATACTTTTTGCCATAGTTTTCAATAATTATTACCATTGAACACGGGAAAGAAAAAGTGTATAATTTTTGTAGGAACAAATATAAAATTTCGGGTGATTTTATGAAAAAACTGTATATAAAGGATTACGGGGCGACAGCGAACACCGCGGAGGACTCGGCACCGGCTGTATCGGCTGCACTCAAAGCGGCTGCGGCGCTCGGAGAACCGTGCGAAATAGTTTTTGAAAGCGGAGTTTATAATATCGGTATAAATTCGCTTGCCGAAACCGAAATACACGTGAGCAATACTATAGCTGAGGGAAACGACCGCGAAAAGGGCGAATGCGAAAGTATAAAAAGGCGCACGCCGTTTTTGCTGCGCGGTATGAAAAATATTACGGTAAACGGCAACGGCGCGGTGATAAAAAGTCTCGGCAAAATGACCCAGATAATTCTTGAAAATTGCAAAAACATTACCTTTAAAAATATAACCTTTGATTACCTAAACCCCACCGTTACCGAAATGACGGTTACGGCTGTCGGTAACGGTTATGCAGACTGCAAAATTTCCGATGAATACCCATACAGAATTAAAAACGGTAAAATTGAATGGTACGGCGAGGGCTTTGCGTTTTCTTCGGGAATATCGCAGCTTTATGACCCCCAAAGCTGCTTTACCTGGCGGCAGCCCGGACCTATGGACGATAAAAACGCACGTTTTGAGGAATTGGAAAAGGGGCTTGTGCGCCTTTATTCGGGCGGTGATAATAACTCATACGGCGCGTGTCCCGGTTATGTTTTTCAAATGCGCGACCCGATAAGGGACGAGTGCGGAATAATAATTGACGGCTGTGAAAACACATCATTTTTGAATACTACCATGCACTTTATGAGCGGCATAGGCTTTATAGCCCAAAATTCGGACGGTATACATCTTGATAGATTTAACGTCTGCCCCGCTCCCGGCAGAACTGCATCCTGCGCTGCCGATTTTATGCACTTTTCGGGCTGCCGCGGTAAAATTGTAATTGAAAACGGATATTACTGCGGCGCACACGACGACGCGGTTAACGTTCACGGCACGCACTTGAAAATAACCGACGTATACGCCGGCGGCAATAAAATAAAGGTAAGATTTGTGCACCCGCAGTCTTACGGAATAGGCGGCTTTTTAAAGGACGACAAAATCTGCGCGATAGACCCCGATACGCTGCTTGAAAAGGCGGGCACACGGGTAATTTCGGCGGAAGAAATAAACCCGTATGAAATAATTCTGACCGTTGAATCGGGTGAGGGCTTTACCGTTGGCGGAATGGTTGAAAATGCGTCAGCCACGGCGGAGGTGCTTATAAGAAATAATCACTTTGAGCGTATACCCACGCGCGGAATACTTGTAACGACAAGAAAACCCGTGGTTATTGAAAATAACGAGTTTACAAAGCTTACGGGCTGCGGGGTTTTAATTGCCGACGACGCGCGCTCGTGGTTTGAATCGGGCTATGTTACCGACGTTACAATAAGGCGCAACCGCTATACCGATTCAAAGGAAAGCTTTGTACGCGTTGAGCCGGAGTGTGTGCCCGAGTCAAAAGAAACCGTGCACGGCGGTGTAAAAATAACCGATAACCTTATTGAGGCGGCATATACCGACGAGGTTGTGTACGCCCGCAATACCGACGGAGTGGAATTTGAAAATAATACGGTTTACGGCGCGTTTGAGAACATTCGTTTAACGCTTAAAAACGTTAAAAACGCGTCTGCTTGCGGCAATAAATATAACGGTGAAGAATGGCGGCAATGAAAAAAGCAATCGCCGTTATGGCTGCACTGTTTATCTGCCGAACCTCCGTTTCCGCCGAGGTGAGGGTGCCCGATGTATTCGGAAATACATATGTTGAATTTGATATAAATGCGGACGGCACTTTTGATATAAGGGATTTAGTGCGGCTGAAAAAGCACAGCGCGGGCATACCCGTAACGGTAAACCTGAATTTTGCAAACAGCGAAAACGGAGACGCGGAGCTTTTGGTTTCAATGCGTAAAGAGCTTTTAAAGGGTGATTAAAATGAAAAAAGGCGTTTATAAATTTTTAAGCCTGTCTGTTGCAATTATCTTAGCCGTATCCTCAAATACGGCGCCGCTGCGGGCTTTACCAAAAAATACGGAGCTTACGGAGGAAATAAAAGCAATTCCCGTTAAAAGCTACGATATAAAGCGCGCGGGCGGCTTCGGCAACCGCGTTTACCCCGAAAACGGCAACGGCTTTTACGGGGAAAGTTTTGACCGCTATATTGAATGGGAAATTTCAAAAACAAGGTTTACCTCGGTATCCTCCTGCAATTTGCGTTTTTTAAATATAAATCAAACGGTGCAAAACACCGTGGGACTTCTTTTTCATTTATCCGTGCCCGAAAACACGACCGTAAGCCTTGTTGCGGCGCTTAATTTTCCGCAGGATACTTCACGCTGGCGGTTTGATTATGTGCCATCGCTTTCGCCGCTTACAGGTAACGAGTATTCCTTTATGTCGGACGGCGGAACAGAATGGAGCAAGGCCTCGCTTATTTCCACAAGCGAAAACGGATCCCAATATATGGCGGGACTTCATTTCGAAAATGCTTTCAGCGGGTATGTAAAACTGCCTTACAGCTCTGTAGGGAACGATTCGGGATTTGTTTTCAAGCCCGAATACGATTCGGTAAACAGCCTTATTTTCTATTTTGACCGTTTCGGCGGTAAATACGGCGAGGTTACCGTAGGCCCCAATTTTTTTATTGAAAAGGATGGCTGCGGCAGCAAAATAACCGTGGAAAAGGAATATTGCGGCAACGCCGCATATCGCGCTGTTATATACGAGAGGAACCGCGGCGCGGCTTTTGACAGAGCCGAGTCTGGCGCGGTTATAAATAAAAAGCTCGGAATAAATGGCGTTACACTGGGTGCGGCGCAGCTTTATGAGTGCCCCGCGAATATTACTGTGGGCGAGCAAAACGACACCTATATTAACGGCGCTTGCAATGAACCGCTTAAAAATACCGACGGTATACTGTTTTACATTAAGCTGCCCGGGGCTAACCTTGTTCTTCCCGATTTGGTGCTTGAAAGCCCCGATAGATGGAGTATGCCGTATCCGCCCGTGCTTTCGCTTTTTGAGGGCGAAAAGTGCTATGCCTTGCCGCTCGGGAGTAACAGGTGGCAGGAAATGACGGTTGAAAAAGCGTATACAAGCAGCTACAGCGGCGGTTTGGAATTTGGCGGGGCTTTTGAGGGCTTTATAAAAATACCGTATTCTGCGTTAAAAAACGACAGCGGCTTTGCGCTTTTGACCGATACCGATATATTAGAGCAGTTTAAATTGAGATTTGAAAGGGTAGGCGGCAGCTACGGCGATATTTCGGTATCCGACTGCTATTTGCTCACAAGCAGCACCGCATCCTCTGAAATTTCCCTTACAGATTACGGCACGGTGACTGCGGCGGACGGCGCTTTAAGTACGGATAAAGCCTTTGCGCGCTATGGCGAAAGGGTAAAGGTGACTGTAGCCCCCGAAAACGGCTATACATTAAAAGCGGACGGACTGTATATTACATATACCGATTTTTCGGGCGCAAGGCGCAAAGCGGTAAGTGAATACAGTCCTGACAACAACGCATATTATTTTGAAATGCCGAAAACGGACGCCGTCATTTTGCACGGCGAATTTATACAAAGTAATGAACAAAGCTTTGCGGTAATATCGCCCGCGGCTGATATTTCGGGCGCGGTGCGGTTTACATTCAGAGAGCTTATAAATTCGGGTGCCGCGGCTGAAAAGGGCGTGCTTATTACGCTTGAAGGCTCGCTCGGCGGGAAAATGCTTACCGCGGATATAAAAAATACCGATATAATCGATATAAAGCTATCATCGGCGGACGCGGCTTTTGAAACCGACGAAAATAATAAATACGCGGATTATTATGTTACGCTTGAAAATATTAAGCCCGAAAACCGCGGGAAAAACTATATTGTAAGGGGGTACCGCGTTTCGGGCGGCGAATATACTTATACCGAGCCGATAACCGTTAATTATAACGAGCTGTGCGGGGCGCTTTCGGATTACGAGAGTTTTCCCGATGCAGTATCGTCGGGCAGTTATTACGATATCGATTGCAGTTATGTATCATCGCCGTTTTCACAGCTTGCCGCAACCGGCGGTATAAAAGCCGAGGCAAAATCACCTTGCGATTTACCGCTTGAAAATGTGCAGGATTCGCCTTATTGGTTCAGAATAAAAAACGAACCCGTAAAGATTTCGAATTATTACTATATAGGAATATATGTAAAGGTGCCGGCGGCTCGGGAAAACGGCGTTTATATGACCTTCGGCGCAGCGGACGGCAGCGAATACAAAATACCCGCCGGCAAAAAATACCGACTTTTGAACAAGGCAAGCGGTACGGCGGAGGAGCGAACCACTGTTGAGGGAGAAAACGGCTCGTACCACGGCATAATAACCCTGCCTGCCGGCTTTGATGGGCTTGTATGCCTGCCGCTTTCGGCGCTGTCCCCGCGCAATTCTGTTACGGATGATACCGAATTTACAGAAATAACCTGCCGTTTCAGCTATATGGGGAGCGGCGAAAACGCCGTTACTACGGGACCTGCCGTCGGATTTAAGCAGAAAATCGGCAATTCGGCAAATAAAGAAATAACCGAGAACCCCATTGTTTCGGCGGATAATTACAGAACCGATATTGCCGCCGCGGAAATGACCGACGATAAAGCGTTGCTTTATTGGGATAAATGCGCGGGAGCGGAAAATTATTTGCTCAAAGCATATAAAAAGGCGGTTGGGGGGTATGCTTGCGTATCGGAAAAGACCTATTTTTCAAACAGCGGTGCGCTCGATTGCCTTAAAAGCGGGGAAGAATACTACATAACCGTTGCCGCGCGGGACAACCGAGACAATGTAATTGCCGAGTACAAAACCGAAAGGCTTA
Source organism: uncultured Oscillospiraceae bacterium (assembly GCA_900547305.1). Taxonomy (GTDB): domain Bacteria; phylum Bacillota; class Clostridia; order Oscillospirales; family Acutalibacteraceae; genus UBA737. The sequence goes on from URGH01000014.1 coordinate 16,182, forward strand.
TATTTACCCCCGCGACCGATTACCGCGAAGTAAGCGCGGAGCCGATAATATACGATACTGTAGACTATACCAACGGAAATATTAAGGACAGCCCATTTGTTAAGCGCAGCTATACCGTGCTTAACGCATACAATTCCGCCGAGCTTAACCTTAACCCCAACAGGGGCTTCAGGGGCTGTATGGACTTCTTTAATTTCAGATTGACAGACAGCGAAATAGCGGCTAAAATAGACGCATATGCTTTGCAGCTTAAAAACGCGGGAATAAATTCATCGGTTTATGTGTGCTATTTTTACCCCGGAGATTATATGAACAGCGAGCTTGACGCGGAATTTTTCACCGCGGCGCAAAAAATATTTGATTGCCTGCGCAAGCGAAAAATGCAGATTTTACTGCGGTTTGCTTATTATGATGAAAACAATTTCAACAGCAGAACGCCCACCACGGCGGAAATTCTGCGGCATATAAGCAATCTTTCCGAAAACGGTATAATTGAGCGGAATAAGGATGTTCTGCACGCTTTTCAGGTCGGGTTTATAGGCAAATACGGCGAGTGGCACTCAGATACCCCCGCAAGCACCGCCGCAGACCGCGGAACGGTTTTAAACGCTTTCGTGGAAAGGCTTTTGCCGAGCGGCGTTTACGCGCAGCTGCGAATGCCGAACTATTCCGATTATCTGTCGGGTGAAAACGCGGAAAAATACGGCGGTAAATTCGGTTATCATCTCGACAGCTTTTTCGGCATAGCCGACGGCAGCGAAACGGGCTCAGGAATTTACAGCTACGGAAGAGCCGATTGGAGCAGGCATATAAGTGAGGCTTATTGCGCGCCGAACGACGCCGAGGCGTATTACTATTCCCAGTTTGACGATTTGGGGGCATACCCCGACGGCTACGGCTCAATAATTGCCGCTTCACAGCTCAGGCTCACCACATTCAGCGCGATAAACGGCTATATTGACCAAGGCACAAGCGCTCCCGGCTGCATAAACGAGTGGAAAAAGCTGCCCGTGACCGAAAAATGGCTTGAATACAATAACCTGCCCTATACCAAGGGCTGGTTTACCGATAACGGCGGCAACAAAATAAAGCGTAACGCATTTGAATATATACGGGATTATTTGGGCTATAGGCTTGTGTGTCGGGAGCTTTCGGTGACGGAAGAAAACGGAGGTATGAATATATCGCTGTCACTTCAAAACTACGGCTTTGCGGCGGCATTCAATATTACCGCGCACCTTACTCTGCTTGATACAAGCGGCAATGAAATCTATTCTTATGCTGCGGGCAATCCGGCCGAGTGGTACGGCGCAAAGCCCGGTGAAGTGCCCGACGGCGAGCTTATAACATATAATTTAAAAACGAATATGCCGTTGCCCGGCGACAGCGGAAAATATAGGCTTGCGCTCCGACTGGTTTCAAAATCGGGCGCTACGGCACGGCTTGATAACAGCATACCATATGAAAAAGGATATAATATTCTCCACGAATTTACAGTGAATTGAAAGGCGGAAAAGCAATGAGAATAGTTTTTTTCGGAGACAGCATTACAGAGGGCTGCTTTGAATTGTTTGATAACCACTGCGGCGGAATTGATGTTGTAAGGGACGTACCGTCGGGGTATGCCTCACTGATAACGGAAAGGCTTAAAAGGCGTTTCGGCGACAGTGAAATTACTGCCTTTAACGCAGGGGTCGGCGGTGAGACCGCCGCCGACGGGCTTAAAAGAATTGAAAGCGACGTTATATCAAAAAAGCCGGATATAGTTACGGTTTGCTTCGGGCTTAACGATATAGGTCAGACCCCGTGTGATGACTACGGCAATACGCTGGCTGAAATTTTTAAAAGACTGAACAGCGCAGGCGCAAAAGTTATATTTATGACGCCGAATATGGTAAATACATATGTTCACCCGCTGAATCTCAAAATACTAAAATGTACGGCGGAGAGCTGCGCCGAGCGGCAAAACAACGGCACTGTGGATACGCTTATGGATATTGCGCGGCAGCGCGCCGCGGAATACGGCGTTCCCGTGTGCGATACTTATGCGGTGTGGAAGAAAATGAGCGGTTACGGAATCGACACAACCGCGCTGCTGTGCAATCATATAAACCACCCCACCCGTGAAATGCACCGTCTTTTTGCCGATATGCTTGAGAAAACTATTACAGAAATAATGCAAAAAGACATATAAAGCCGAATTTGCGCTCTAAAATCCGATTTACATTAAAAAATCCCGCTGTTTAAGCGGGATTTTTTAATGTAATAAGGCTCTTTGTGTATCGTGCCGTAAAATATTTCCAAAAAAATAACGCTAAAAATCATACTATCTTCCATATAAATAAATAATTTCATCCATTGTGCTAATGATGAAAAATGTATATAATTTATTTGTTGAAAGTGTTTGATTTTGTAAAACATCTTAAAATTTGAATTTTTGCCTATAATCGCTTGGTGAAAGACCGGTTTTCTTTTTAAAACGCTTGCAGAAATACATTGAATCGGCAAAGCCCACGAGCTTTGAAATTTCAATGATTTTGTAATCGGTTGTGGAAAGCAGGTTCTGCGCGTTTGTTATTCGCAAATTGAGAATGTAGTTCTGCGGCGACGTGCCGGTGGCCTTTCGGAATTTTGAAAGGAAGTGAGAAACGCTCATATTACATTCTTCGGCGTATTCGGTGTTGGAAAAGTCCTTATAAAAATCCATATTCATTTTTTTACAAAGGTTATCTATTACAAGGTCGGACGGCTTTTTCAGGGAGGTTTTTATCTCGCGGCTTAATGATATAAGCGCCAAACGGGCATAATCGTTGGCAGCCTGCAAATAGCCTATAGGTTTATTTTGCAGCTCATCAATAACCTTTTTAAAGTACTCTTTAAAGTTTATGTCATTGTTTATTGTTATTATTTTCATATCGTTAAGCTCAAGCTCGCAAAGCAGCTTTTCAACGGCTGTCCCGCCGAAGTGCAGCCAGTATGTTTGGGTTTTATCTTTTTGGCGGTATTTATATATTTGCGGCTCGTGCGGGTGGTAAAGCACCACGGTTTTTCCCGGCAGCTTTTCGTAATCCTCACCGAATTTGAAAAAGCCGCAGCCGTTTTCAATATAGAGCAGCTGATAATCAGGCAGACCGTTTGCGCGGTTGTTATCGGGACTGTTTTCCTCAATAACCGCATGCCCCGCACAGCTTACTTCAAAATCAGACGCGGTTATTTTATGGTTGGTAATGTTGTCATACAGTCTTACGTCAATATACATAAACTTCCCACCTTTCGGTTTGGATTTTAACATATAAATTTTCTCTTGTCAATAGCATGAAACGCGGCGGTTATTAAGCGCTGTAACGTTCGGCTCGGAAAGTTGAGGGTAATTCGGTGAAAAAAATAGTTTCTTCCATTTCTGCGGTTTTAATATTGCTTACCTGCCCGTTTTCGGCGCTTGCCGCAAACAGCGGCACAGATTACCGCAGCTATCTGTCGGGTATCGAAACGGCAGAAGTAAACGGTGATTTTGAGATTTCTTTAAGCACGCCGTCCGCTCTGTTTGCGGGCGCGGCCCTTTCGGAATTTGAGGGAGAAAAAGCGGTTACTTTTACCGATGAAAACGGCAAAGCCGATTTCGTTTTTTCGGCAGAAAGCGATATGAGCTGCCATATAGAACTCACATATGCGCCCGTAACGGGCGGCAGTACTGGCGGCAGCTCGGCGGGAATTATGATAAACGGCGCGTACCCGTTTAACGAGGCGAAGGAGCTTGACCTTTTTTGGCGGTGGAAAAATTCCGAGGTTGCAACAGATAAGCGCGGAAACGAAATTCTTTCCTCAATGAGCGTGGTAGTGGAAAAAACCGCGGCGGTGCTTTCAGACCCCTCGGGTAGGCAGCAAAAGCCCCTGCTTTTCGGGTTTAAAAAAGGCGAAAACAAAATAAGCGTTATTGCAAACACGGGAAATTTCCGATTGCTTAAAATAAGACTTTTTACGGGCAAAACGCTTAAAGGCTACAGTGAAACCGTAAAAGACGGCAGGGCTGCAAGCGGCAGGGAAATCATTCTTGAGGCGGAAAAGTTTGCCGAGGCTTCCTCTACAACGCTTACGCCAGATTATGATAAAAGCAGCGCCGAGACATCCCCCAACGACCCCGTAAAGCTTTTATATAACTATATACCCGATGAAAAATACCGTTACGCAGGGCAGTGGCTTAAATGGGAGTTTACGCCCGAGGAAAGCGGACTGTATGAAATTTCAATGCGGGTAAGGCAAAACGCAAAAAGCGGCTTTACCTCATCCCGCAGACTTTACATAAACGGCGAAGTGCCGTTTGCGGAATGTGATGAAATAAAGTTTGAATATTCAGGCGACTGGTACATAAAGGAGCTTGGCGGAGAAGAGCCTTATACATTTTATTTTGAAAAAGGCAAGCAGTATGCGCTGACGCTAGAAGTGACCGCAGGCTCGCTTTCGGAAATTACGGGCAGATTGGACGACCTTATTTACAGGCTCAATTCGCTTTACCGCAGCGTGATTATGGTTATAGGCACCGACCCCGATACATACAGAGATTATCAGCTCGGGAAAATGATTCCGAATTTTAACGAGACGGTTGGTTCGCTTGAAACGGAGCTTGAAAGCATAACCAAAGAGCTTGAAAACCGCAATTCGGGGCGCTCGGGCAGCTCGCTTTCGGGCTTTCATTCGCTTTTGAACAGGCTTGCGGGAATCAAGAAAAAACCCGATACGCTGGCTAAAAATATTTCGTCCTTTAAAAGTGAAATAAGCACCCTTTCCTCTTGGAATCAGGACGCGAAGGACCAACCGCTTGATATTGATTATATTGATATTCATTCGCCCGATAAATGCCGCAAAAATGCGGGCGGCTCGTTTTTTAAGCAGTTGGCTTTTGATATTAAGCGCATAGTTTCCTCCTTTGCTGAGGATTACGGAACGGTGGGCGACGTTTACGACGAGGCGTCCTCGCTTAATATATGGATGAGCGCCGGCAGAGATCAGATGAATATTCTTAAAAAGCTGGTGGATAATTCCTTTGCTGCAAGGTACGGAATAAACTCCAATATCTCCTTGGTTACGGTGGATATACGAACGGCGGTGCTGGCGGGAATAGCGCCCGACGTTTCGCTGTTTGTTTCGGGGGATATGCCGGTTAATTTGGCGCTTAGGGGCGCGGTTGCCGATTTATCAAAGCAGGAGGGCTTTGACGCCGTTGCAAAGCGCTTTGAAAGCGAAACGCTGAAGCCCTTTGAATACGGCGGCGGAACATATGCGCTGCCCATAAGCGAAACCTTTAATATGATGTTTGTGCGAACCGACGTTTTTGAAGAACTGGGGCTTGACGTGCCCGATACCTGGGAGGATTTTTACAGGGTCTCCACAATACTGCAAAGAAATAACTTAGAGGTGGGCGTGCCCGCAAATATAGGAATGTTCGCAACGCTCCTGTTCCAGAACGGCGGCAGCTTTTATAACGAAAAGCTTAACGGTACAGAGTTCGGCAGCGAGGCTGCCATAAAGGCGTTTGAAACCTGGACGGGACTTTTTGCAAGATACGGTTTTCCGCTTGCGTACGATTTTTATAACCGTTTCAGTTCAGGCGAAATGCCGCTTGCCATAACCGATTATACACAGTATTTAAAGGTTGAGGCGGCGTCCCCCGAGCTTTCGGGCAGGTGGGGAATGTACTTAATACCGGGAACCGCAAAGCCCGACGGCAGCATTAACCGTACGCTTTCCATAAGCGCGGCGTCCGGAGCGGATACAAGCCCCGGGCTTGCACAATCGGTAACGTCGGCGGTTATTTTCAGCGGCTCAAAGCATAAGGCGGAGGCGTGGAAATTCCTCGATTGGTTTACGTCAGATGGGACTCAAAGTCAGTACGGCAGGGAAATAGAGGACGCGCTCGGCTCTATTTCGCGGTATACCTCGGCTAATGTAAACGCGTTTAAATCGCTGCCGTGGAGCAAGGCGGAGCGCGAGCTTTTGGAAACACAGCGGGGCAGCATAAGGGCGATAAACGAGGTATCGGGTAATTACAGCGTAACGCGCGAGCTTATAAACGCTTTCCGCAAGGTGGTTTACAGCAATTCCAACGCAACCGATACAATATACACCTACAACAAGCGAATAAACAAAGAGCTTGCCCGTAAGAATAAGGAGAGTGGCAACAGATGAAGAATAAAACAGGTCTTTTGTCACGCATGGGCAAATATAAGGAATGCTATTTGCTTATAGCTCCGTTTTACATTATTTTCAGCATTTTTGTTATAGCCCCCATTGTCATTGCGATATTTTTCGGCTTTACGGATTTTAATATGCTTGAGCCCCCTAAGTTTATAGGGCTTTCAAATTATTTAACGCTGCTGTTTGAGGACGACGTGTTCTTGGTGGCGGTAAGAAATACGCTTATATTCGCGGTTATAACAGGGCCTATAAGCTATTTTGCCTGTCTGTTTTTCGCGTGGATGATAAACGAGCTGCCGCGCACGCTGCGCTCGGTTATGACCTTTGTGTTTTACGCGCCCTCAATGTCGGGAATGCTGTATGTTATATGGTCGTATATCTTCTCGGGCGATATGTACGGCTTTTTAAATCAGCTGCTTATGTCCTCGGGGCTTGTAAAAGAGTCCGTGCAATGGCTGACGGACACAAAAACCATGCTCGGTTGCATTATAATAGTGCAGATATGGATGAGCCTCGGAACTTCGTTCCTTGCCTTTATTGCAGGCCTTCAAAATGTTGACCGCAGCCTTTACGAGGCGGGCGCGGTGGACGGAGTGCGAAACCGCATGCAGGAGCTTATATACATAACTCTGCCATCGATGGGCCCGCAGCTGCTTTTCAGCGCGGTTATGCAGATAAGCGCGGCGTTTTCGGTAAGCGATGTTTGTATGACCCTTGCGGGCTTTCCCTCAACCGATAACGCGGCGCTCACGGTTGCAACGCACGCGTATGACTACGGTATGATAAGGTTTGAAATGGGCTATGCCTGCGCCGTTACCTCGGTTTTGTTTATTGCAATGATGGCGGTAAACAACTGTATACAGAAAATCATCGGCAAGTACGCCGCTGTTTAAAGGAGACTCTTAAATGAAGCTTAAAAGAAGTAAAACCGGACCGGCGCGTTCAACCGGCGGAGATACGGCGGTATTTTTAATACTTCTGCTTGTGGGTATGTTTATGATGCTCCCGTTTGTTTACGCAATAGTGCAGTCGCTTAAACCCACCGAGGAAATTTTTGCATACCCGCCCAAGTTTTTTGTGCGCAACCCGACGGGCGAAAACTATAAGACGCTGTCGCAATTGGTGGACAGCCTTTGGATTCCGTTCGGCAGATACATTATAAACAGCGCGGCGGTAACCGTTGCGGGTACCGGGCTTAATTTGCTTTTCAGTTCAATGGCGGCCTTTGCGTTTGCAAAGTATAATTTCCCGGGCAACAGGTGGATGTTTTCGCTCATAGTGGCGGCGCTGCTTTTTTCGGGAACGGTTACGGCGCTGCCGCAATACATAATAATGTCGGGTCTCGGGCTTATAAATTCGCTTTTTGCGCTTATAATTCCTGCGGCGGGCACTCCGCTGGGACTTTTTCTTATGAAAAACTTTATGGTGCAGATACCCGATACGGTTATTGAGGCGGCTACTATTGACGGCGCGGGCATATTTAAAATCTATTATAAAATATGTATGCCGCTTGTAAAGCCTGCGGCGCTGACGCTTATAATCTTCTCGTTCCAGGGACTCTGGAACTCAACCGGCGGCAACTATATATATGAAGAAGCGTGGAAACTGCTGCCCACCGTTTTAAACGACGTTGCGGCGTCGGGTATTGCGAGGGTCGGATCTGCTTCGGCAGCGTCGGTGCTTATGATGATACCGCCCTGCATACTCTTTATAGTTACCCAAAGCCGAATAGTTGAAACAATGGCTTTTTCCGGAATTAAGGGTTAGAAAGGAAAAAGAATATGAGAAAAGGTTTTAAAGGTTCGGTTTCGGTTATGGCGGCCGCGGTTTTAATGCTTTTATCCGCAACATATACCTCGGCGGCTTCTTATAAATCCTATAATTACAATTCCTTCGGTGAGGTTACCGAAACGGCAGATATATATGAGCCCGCGCTGTCGCTCAGCGGCGAAAAGCTCGGAATAGGCGAGTTTTCTTCACCGACCGATATTTTCGAAAAGGACGGCAGTCTTTACATACTGGATTCGGGCAATAACCGCATAGCGGTATACGGCACCGACGGGCGCGGCAGAGAAATTACCGTTACAAACGGCGGTAATACTGTGGACTTAAGCAAAGCGACAGGACTTTATATTGATACATCGGGCACGGTTTATATAGCCGATTCGGGAAACGGCTGCGTGTGGGTGGCTGATAAAAACGGCGCGGTTAAAAACAAAATTACAAAACCGAAATCGGAATATTTTGACGACGCGCTGGAATTTTTGCCGCGGCGCGTTACGGGGGACACGGTAGGGAACATATATGTTCAGTGCACCGGCGTGTACGAGGGACTTTTAATTCTTAACAACGAATTTGAGTTCAGCGGATTTTTCGGCAGCGAAAAGGTGCAGACCACAGCGGAGCTTTTGCGTAATTTCTTTTGGAAACAGCTTATGACCGCCGAGCAGCGCGAGGCTATGGCGAATTACGTTCCGAGCGAAATTTACAGTATGGATATGAGCGCGGATAACTTTCTTTACACAATTACGCCGGGCAGCCTTATAGGCGGAAAATACTGCAAGTCTTCGCCCGACAGCATAAGGTGCTTAAACCCAAAGGGCGTGGATATACTTGAAAGCTCAATGTCAAGGGATGTTGAAAAGAGCTTTGAAAACGATAACCGCTACCTTAACTTTATAGATATTGCTTATTCCGAAAACGGGTTTATAAACGTTATAGATAATAAGCAGGGCAGGGTCTACCAGTTTGATAATAATATGCAGCTTGTTACCGCTTTCGGTGGAATAGGGGATTACGGCGGCACTTTCAGGCAGCCGATTGCAATAGAGGCGTGCGGCGATGATATTGCGGTTTTGGATTCCGAAAAAAACACGGTAACCTATTTTTCACTTACCGAAACGGGCAAGACCGTGCATAAAGCGCTGACGCTTTACAACGCGGGGAATTACTCCGAATCGCTTACCCCGTGGCGCGAGGTTATAAAAAGCAACCCGAATTTCAGGCTTGCATATATAGGCGTGGCGAACGCGCTGTTTAACGACGGCAAGTACAAAGAAGCAATGAATTATTACGAGCAGGCGCGCGATACCGAGGGCTACGGCAACGCCTACCGTGAATACCGCGTAATAATGATGCGCAACAATTTTATTTTGATACTTCTTGTTATAATCGCGCTGGCGGCGGCAGTAAAAATAACAAAAAAGCTGCTTGCCAAAAAGGGCGTTTCGGTATCCGGTAGGCTTTATTCCACTAATTTCGGAATGTCGCTTTACTCCGCCTTTCACCCGTTTGCGGGGTTTGACAGGCTGCGCAGCCGAAAAATCACCTCAAAAGCATTTATACTTTTTGTTTACATACTTCTTGTTTTGCTCGGCGTGTGCGAGCAGCAGTATATGGGCAAGGCGTTTGCGATTATCGATTCATCAAAGGTGAATATTTTAAATATTGCGCTTGTAAGGGCGGCGCTTTTGATCCTCTTTGCGGCGGCAAACTGGGCGTTCAGCGAGCTTATGACCGGCAAAGCGACCTTTAAGCAGATATGTATGTTCACATCAGCCGCGCTTGTTCCTTATATAATATCGGGATTTATACGGGTGCTGCTGAGCCGCTTTTTGGTTCAGAATGAAGCGGTGTTTATGTCGGTAGTGCTGGCAATAGGAATTATTTGCAGCTTTGTTGTTTTAATGGCGGGCTTTTCGGTATTCCATGAATTTGAGCTCGGGAAATCGGTATTTTCCTTTATTGTTACGCTTATAGGAATAGTGCTTATAGTGGTTCTTGCGTTCCTTTTCTATAACCTTACGCAGAATGTAATTGATTTTATTAAAACAGTGTTCAGCGAAATGCTGTTCAGAATGAACGCATGAAAGGAGAGCGGACTATGAAAAAATTTGTTTCGGCAATTCTCATGCTATGCACAGTTTGCTCTCTTTTAGCTGCCTGCAATGGCGGCGGCGCGCCGCAAAGCGGGAATGCGAAAAATGATATAATGGCGAATGCCGCCGAGTATACCGACAAAAGCGGAGGCGAGTATGTTCCGTGCGGAGAAAGCGGCGGTTTAAGGCTTAGCTTCCGTCCCGATAACAATTACCTTAAGATTGAAAATACGGCGGATAATTCGGTTTGGTACAGCAGCCCCGAAAACGCGGGTGAGGATAGTAGCGCCTCAAAGCTTACGCAGTTTAAAATGATGTCTGCAGCAGCGGTTGAATACGTTAATACAACCTCTAAAAAGCGCACCGCGCTTAACCTTTACACCTCAAATATAAAATCGGGCAAGTATACGATTTATAAAATCAAAAACGGCGTGGTTTTTGAATACGGCATAACAGAGGTGGGCAAAAAGCTGTTTTTGGCGGCGTATCTTGAAAGCGGAAATTTACTGACCGAGGTATGGCTTGAGGACCTTGAAGAGAAAAAAGAAAACACAGCCGTATGCTCTGTTTCGGTATTGCCGTATTTTGTGCGGGGTAGGTCTGATGACGGCGGCTATCTGTTTTTACCCGACGGCTCGGGAGCTACGGTCGATTTTTCAAATGTTATGCACTCGGGAAACGCTTACAGCCGCCCGATCTACGGCTACGAGCCGACGTCGCTCACGTCGGATTATTACCTTAACGTAAATAATAAATCTGTTTATCTTCCTGTGTACGGCGCAAGGGTGAACGGCAGCGCGATTATGGCAATCTGCGAGGAAGGCGCCGAAACAGGCACGCTTTCAGCCGAGGCGTGCGGGCAAAGCTCCTCCTATGCGAACGCATATGTTAAATACAAGCTTTTAAACTCGGTTGAATACAATGTGGGGAATTACGCCACCGAGCTTTTCGATAAAACGGGTAACGGCGGAGTAATTAAAACAAGGTATATGTTTTTAAGCGGCGAAAACGCCGATTACAGCGGAATGGCGAGAGCCTATAGGGATTACCTTGCTAAAAGCTGCAAGCTTGAGCTTAAGAAAACGCAAACGGGGCTTTACGCCGATGTTTATTCATCGGTAGTGAAAAAGGTTTCCACCCTCGGCGTGCCGCATAATAAAACCGTTACATTGACAAGCGAAAAGCAGCTTGCGCGAATAACCGAGCGCCTGAAAAAAGAGGGAGCGGAAAATATTACGGTGCGTTACCGCTCATGGAATACAGACGAGCTGAAAGGCGACAAGGTGACTTCCGCCGACGGAAATATTTCGGCGAAAAAGCTTAAAAATACCGAAAACGCGCGAATTTTTCCCGCAATACTCAATTTGCAAAGCTATTCGGGCGGTACGTATTTGGGACATCTTTTAGGCGCGTCAAAGTCAATTACGGGGCTGCCGTTTTCAAGAAAATCCTATTTGCTCAGCAATCTTAACGAGACGGATAAAACCGAATACCTTATTTCGGTTTCGGGCTTTGAAAAAAATATGCCGCGAATTATAAAGGGGCTTAAAAATAAAGGCTTTGAGCGGTTAGCCTTGGGCGATATAGGAAACACGCTTTACTGCGATTTTACGGGCGACGGCAGCCGCAGAGACGGCACAATGGCGGTAATGACCGCCGCTGTAAAGCAAAGCGCCGAAAGCTTCGGCGCGCTGATGCTTGACGCACCCAACGCCTACGCCGCGGTTTATGCCGATATTATTTATAACGCCCCCGTAACCGACAGCGGGCAGGATATTTTGAGCCGCAGCGTTCCGTTTTACACAATGGCTTTAAGCGGAATTTCAGAGCTTGCCGCCGGTGCTTACAACGGTGAAAGCGGCGATAGCTCGCTGCTTTACACAGTCGCCGCGGGCGCGGGCTTCAGCGCCGAATGGATGGCTGAGGGCAGGGAAAAGCTAACTGCCACGCCGCTTTCAAGCCTTTCTAACGTTAATTTTGAAGAAACCTGTAAGGACGCACTGACGCTTTACAAAAGGGTTGCAAAGGTATATTCGGGTATAAACGGCAGCAGAATTTATTCACATAATTACATTGCCGAAAACGTAAGCGTGACCGAATACGAAAACGGGCTTAAAATATACGTGAATTTCGGCAAAGAGCCCTATACTTTACAGGACGGTACGGAAATACCGGCAGAGGATTTCATGGCAAAGGCGGGTGAACGGTAATGAAAAAGCTATCTTACGAAAGAAAAAAGTCATATTACGGCTATGCGTTTATCTCTCTTTGGGCTGTAGGCTTTATTTTCCTGTTTTTGCTGCCGTTTATAACCTCGGTAAGGTACAGCCTTTCAAGCGTGACCATAAAGCAGGGCTATGTGGGGCTTAAAGCCTGCGGCTTTAATAACTTTGTAAACCTGTTCGTTAAAAATCCCGATTTTCTGCCCGCCTTTACCGAAACGGTAACCACGGTTGCGGCGAAGTCGCCGCTTATAATAATATTTTCGCTTTTCATAGCGGTGGTGCTCAACCAAAAATTCAAGGGCAGAACCTTTTTCCGCGCGGTGTTCTTTCTGCCGGTTATAATTGCGGGCGGTATAGCCATTGAAATAATAAACGGCAACTACTTTTTAGGGCTTATTTCCTCGGGCGACCGCTCAAACGCGCTTTTCCAGTCGCAGTCGATAGCGGCGTCGCTTACAAGCGCGGGAATACCGCAGACCGCGGTTGATTATATTCTTAAAACGGTTGAGGAAATATTCGGGCTTGTATGGAACTCGGGAATACAAATTTTAATATTCATCGCGGGGCTTCAGTCTATACCGTCCACGCTTTACGAGGTGGCGAATGTTGAGGGCTCAAACGGCTGGACTACCTTTTGGAAAATAACCGTTCCCATGCTGGCGCCTATGCTTGTGGTAAACATTTTCTACACCGTTGTGGATAATATGATAAGCTACTCAAACAGTATGTTCAAGCTTATAGACGATTATATGAACGCTTTGAAATTCGACCAGGCGGCGGCAATGTCGGTTATATGCTTTGCGTTAATATTCATAGCGGTCGTGCTTATTTACATTATCGGTAACAGATATGTTTATTACGCCGTTGACTGATGAAAAGAGGTGTGCTTGATTTGAATTATTCAAAAGGCTCGGAAAAAGGAAAGGCGGTTTTAAGGCTGTACGGCTTTATACGCTCGGCGCTGCGGCTGATACTTTTAATAGGGCTTTCCTACATAATACTTTATCCCATAATTTTCTGTTTCAGCATAAGCATAAGGCAGCCGAGCGATATGATGGACCCTACCGTAATATGGCTGCCGAAAAACCTTACGTTTGATAACATTAAATTTGTTTTGCAAAAAACAGAATTTATAAAATCGTTCGGTGTATCCTCGGCTATTTCGCTTTTATGCTCGGTTTTGCAAACCTTAAGCTGCGCTGTAACGGGCTACGGCTTTGCAAGGTTTAAATTTAAGGGCAGAAACATAATTTTCCTGCTGGCGCTTATGACCTTTATAGTGCCGCCGCAGATAATTTCAATGCCGCTGTATATTCAGTATTCAGGCGTTACCGCGTTTACCGCCAAGGTATTCGGCGGGAAGGGAATACCGCTTATAAACACAATTGTTCCGGTTACCGTTTCGGCGCTTTTTGCTCAGGGAATAAAATCGGGGTTGTTTATATATCTTTTCAGGCAATCTTTCAAGGGCTTACCAAAAGAGCTTGAGGACGCGGCGTATCTGGACGGCTGCGGACCCGCAAAGGCATTTACAAATATAATGCTGCCCAATTCCACGGCAATACTTTTGGTCTCGTTTGTTTTAAGCTTTGTGTGGTATTGGAACGACTACGTTAATATATCCCTCTTCTTCAACAAGTCAAAGCCGCTGGCGGTTTTACTCAAGGGGCTGAGAAATACTTTCGGCAGAATGATCTCTCCGCAGGGAGCGGGATATACCGATGTTGAGGTTACGGTGTATGAAACTACGTTTTGTCTTATGTTCATAGCAGTGCCTATAATCATATATGTGATTTTGCAAAAGAAATTTACCGAATCGCTGATGAATACAAGTATTGTCGGATGATTCGAGAAAATAACAAAAGGAGATTTTACCATGAAGAAAAATTTATTCGCAAGACTTACCTGCGGCGCTTTGGCGCTTGCGATGCTGCTTTCGGGCTGCGGAAAAACCGAAACCGGCTCTGACGGCGGCAGCAACAGCGCAAGCAGCGGCGGTACAGAATCCCAAAATGTTGCGGCTATTGAAATGCCCACCGCCGACCTTTCGGGCAACAGCAAGGTTTTAAAGGTGTTCGGTTGGTCCTCTATGTCGGAAAACAATACCGACGGCGAAGCGGCGGAATACTTTAAAAAGGAATTCGGCGTAACTATTGACGAAACGATTTCCACCCACGAAACCTACTGGTCCGACCTTGCAAAAATGGTTGCCGCAGGCAACGCTCCCGATGTGGTTGACTGCGCTTACGATAAGTTCTGGCCCGTTCCGGTTGCCGAGGATCTGCTTGAACCGTGGGACGGACTTATAGACTTTAATTCGCCGCTTTGGGCTAATACAAAGGCTCAAACCGAGCAGTATAAGTGGAAAGATAAAATTTATTTCCCGGTAATAAGCGAATTTGTGGCAAGCTGGATATATTACAACAAAAATATGTTCAAAAACTACGGACTTGAGGATATGACCCCGCGCGCGCTTTATGAGCGAAACGAATGGACGCTTGATAAGCTTTGCGAAATTTCGGATAAGTTTATTGAAAAGAACAATAAGAACGAAATCGTTCAGTGGGGCTTTACCCCGCAAAACCTTGAGCCTATGAGTATTTCGGGCGTTCAGGTGGTTGAGGTTATAAACGGCAAGGAGTATAAAAACAATTTGCGCGACGCAAAGCTTGCCAAGGTTATGAACACCCTTTACAAAATAAGCGGAGCGGGCTCGGGCTCAATGTCCACCTCAGACGCGTGCCCCCTGTTTGAGCAGGAAAAGGTTGCAATGCTTTTCTCACACGCCGACCTTAATTTGCAAAGACGTTTTGAAACTCTCCGCCAGGAGGACGCGTTCGGCTTTGCACCTATGCCTAAATTGGATAACGACAGCAACTACAATGTTGAAATTGCGGTTGACCCCGGTTACGGCCTTATAAAGGGCGCTAAAAACAAAGAGCTTGCAACACTTTGGGTAAATTACCTTAAATGGTTCCGCTTGGGCGAAAACCTCTGCGTTGAAATTCCGAGAACGGAAACAACGGCGGCAGTAGAGCGCTACAACCTTAAAGCAAAGGCGGGCAGCGTTGCTTTGAGCGAAGAGGATGTTAACTTTATAAATAAATATCTTGCAAGCAACCCCACAAAGGTTTATGTTACCTACCGCAGCATTTTGCAGAACTTCGGCGACCTTTTAGAGGTTTACAAGTGGCAGGTATTTGCGGGCTCTGCGCAGTGGTCGGCAGTTGTACAGCAGCTTTACCCGACCTATGAAGCGCAGCTGAAGGCATATATAAAATAAACACATTTCAGGTGATTCTATGAAAAAAAGGCTTTCACATATAGCCGCCGCGGTTCTTACGGCAACCTTTGTGCTTAGCAGCATAAGCGTGGGTTTACCCGCTGCTTATGCCGCGGGCTCCGGTAAAACGCCCGTGCTGCCGCTTACACCGTTCAGCGTAAGCGGCATAGGCGGGGCAAAGGCTGAAATAAAAAAGGATAAAAAGCTTTTTATAAAAACCGATACGGCGGTTATTTCATCCGATACATATTTGCAGGGCATTATTGCCGAAATGCCGCAAAAGGATACGAGCGTCAGCAAGGTTATGAAGGTGACCCCCATGACCGGCGGCACAGCCCTTACCTACAATGCGGAGACCGTGACCCACAGCTTTGCAAAGGTTTCCGACCTTACGGATGAAAAAGGGCTTAAAATAAATACCGTTACGGGCAAGGAATACTCCGTTGCCGATACAACGGTAAGTCAGGCATACGCCAATATTCAGTTTGATAAGCGCAACAGCTTTGTGGGTGCGGACGGAATTATGTTTTATTTGAAGCTTGACGCGGCGAATACCGTTGCTCCGAACTTCGGCGCGTTCCGTCCCGAAAACAGCGGCCGCTGGTCGTTCGATTTCGACCCGGTGCTTATGCTCATGGTGGGTAAAGAATATTCCTACAAGGCGCTTAACGCCTCTTCATGGACTGCCGCAAAGGCGGTTGAGGATAAGGCGGGGAACCCCTATTTCGGCGCAATGCGCTTTGACAGAGCGTTTGAGGGCTATGTTAAAATTCCGTTCGACTCACTCTCAAACGATATGGGCTTTAAGTTTAAACCGAATCAGGATTCGCTTTCCCGTATGTGCTTAAAGGCAAAGAGCCTCGGCGGGAAATACGGCACTATGACGGCAGGACCATATTTTGTTATAAATAAGGACAGCACGTCTGCTAAGATTGAAGTAAATAAATCGGCATTTTCGGCAGCGCCCGCCAATGTGGGGGCAAAAATCAGCGGCTTTAAGCTGCCGCTAAAAAATACCGATGCGCTGCTAATTTACGTTAAGACCGACGCTGCCAACCGCATTACCGTTTCGGCAAATATGTGGGACGATTATCTTTCGGATATACCGTCGCTCGTTTTGAAAAGCAACGCTACGGTATACACGGTGGCTTTGGGCGGCTCTAAATGGGCAGAGCAGAAGACCGTTAAAACCGAAACCGACGGCGCGGTTCAGTTCAACAAGGCTTTTGAGGGCTATATTAAAATTCCCGTATCAAGCCTTAAGGAGCAGGAGGCAAGCCCCTTTATATCGGTTTATCCCGAAATTGACTATATAACCGGCGTTGATATTTGCATGGCGGGTATAGGCGGTAAATTCGGCAAAACCGAGGCTGCGGCGTTCCTTATAAACGGCGATAAGGGCACAACCGCCTTTGAGCTTTCGGACGAATACAAAGAACCCGAGGTAGGACCCGTCGAGGTTGTTCCCGTGCTTAATACCGAACTGCTCGGCTACAACTGGCAGTGGGTAAAACACACGGAGGTAAAGCCCCTTGACTTTACGGCGGCTGTCGGCTCGAAATTGGAGTCGGCAAATTCGGAAATGTATGAGGAAGCATCTGTCGGCGGCTCGCAGGCATACGCCAACTTCAAGACCGATAAATTATCCGCCGCGGGCTATGAGGGTATGGTTTTCTATGTGAAATTTGACAGCGCCAATACGTTAATGCCGCAAATTGCAATAGATATACCTGCCGATAAAACAAGGTGGAGCTATGATTACACACCGTCGCTTATGCTTAAAAACGGCGGAATATACGAGTATATGCCCATAAGCGGCGGCGAGTGGAAAACAGCCGTCGCAGGCGCGGGAGCGCCGGGCAGCACCGTTTTCGGTACGGTCAGCTTTGACGGTGCTTTTGAGGGATACATTAAAATTCCGTTTTCAAGCCTTGATAACGACTCGGGCTTTAAATTCCTTATAAACGAAGACACAATATGCAATATAGTTTACAGAATAAAGGGAATAAGCGGAAAATACGGCGAGCCTGTTTTGGGGCCCTCTTTCCTGCTTTCAAAGGACGGCAAAAAGGGGATAGAGCTTAAAAAAGCCGACCCGATAACAGTAAACCCCGTGACCGACTGGAGCATGGGTCAAAGCCCGGCGGAAACATTTAAGGTTTACGATACGCCGCTCAAATGGACTGCCGCAAGGGGACAGAAAATATCCGCTGACCACGAATACACAAAGGATTTTGCAACGGAGTCTCTGGCATATGCACGGTATCAGATGAACGGCAGCCTTGTGTTCGGAAATGCTACCCATGTTATTATGTATTTAAAAACCGACGCGGCTAACACGGTCGTACCGAGAATATCTTATGTGGGTTCATCACTCGGGATAGGCTACGATCCGGAAATGGCGCTCGGCGTGGGCAAGGCGTATTCCTATTTGCCCGCAGGCGGAACAAAGTGGCTTTCGGGCACTGCGGTTCAAACCTGGAGCGCTGCCGGCGGAAACACGTATTTCGGCGGAATCAAGTTTGATAAACCCTTTGAGGGCTATGTTAAATTTGCAATAGCCGACCTTTGCAACGATTACGCGCTGGTAAACAACGCCGACCGCAAAACGACTGAAATTTCAGGCATAACCGTTTCAATAGGCAAAATAGGCGGAAAATACGGCACGGTTACCGCAGGTCCGTTCTTCTTGACCGAAAAGGACAGCGATTCGACGGAAATAAAGCTTTATGAAAAGCCTGCCGAAAATACCGACGTTGCAATAACCGCGTCACCGATAGCTATAACTGCAAAATCGGATACGCTGAAATTTGAAAGCGCAGCACCGTTTAAGGGTCTTACCCTTACGGCTTATAAATTCTCACTTTCCGGGAATAAGGGCGTATTTTCGCTTAACGGCAATACCGCGCTTAAGGGCTCAAACGGATTTTTGTTCTATGCCAAGGCAAGCAGGGAAACCGTAATTGTTCCTGCTCTAAGTGTCGGAGGCAAGCCGGAATTAGGGCTCACCTCGGGCAAAAAATACGGTATTTTAAGCTTTGGTGACTCAGAATGGAACTTTAAGGATATAACTGACGGCGGAATAACCTTAAAAGCCGGATTTGAGGGATATATAAGCTTGCCGCACACCGCATTTGCGGCAGACGGAGGCTTTGAAGTAAAGAGCGGGGAGGACGCCTTTAAATCACTTGCTTTCAGCTTCGGCAATACTGAAAACGGTGGCAGCGTTACCCTCGGTGCTTTAAGCCTTATTACCAATAACGGCGGCAGCACCGAAGTGATATACCCGACCGCATACGATTCAAAAGACCCCTACGAGCGCATACAGGGAATATTTGAGCGCACAAAGCAGGGGCTGGCGCACGGTAATTATTATATGGTGGGCGACAGTACGCGCCACATATACGGCTACCCGATATTCCGCATAGTGCGCAGCGCGCTGAAAGAAAAATACAATATGAACTGCGTGGTTCAGGCGCAAAGCGGCTTAAAGGCGGAGCACTGGAGCAACTACACCCCGGGGCTTGACGGTCCCACCCAACCGACGGTTGATCAGCTGATTGAAAAAATACCGGGTAACGGCAGAAACTGCATTGTAGATATAGCGCTCGGAATTAACGATTCGGGAAAATCGGGCGATGAAATTTACAAATACATCAAAAAGGGCATTGACGAAATAAGAAAGGCAAAGCCCGAGGCGGTTATTGTTTACACAAGCCCGAGCTTGGTATCATTCTCTGAAAATAACGATAATATGCGCGCTGCGGCAAAGAAAATATGGGCAGACAGCAGCATTTACAAAATAGACGTTATGAACAATGTGTTCGACGACTATTATTCTCAGTATTACAGCGATACCCACCACCCGAACTCGCTCGGTTATAAGCTGATAGGGCAGTATATCGTTTCAAGATACCTCGGTACATCGTTTGATAAGATATACGATGTTGACACAAGCTCGTACACACTGCCGACGGGCGCTTCGCCTATAACCTCAAGCCTTAAAATTTCCCTTATTCATAACCTTACCGCGGGGCTTTACAGTATGAAGGTGAACGGCAAAAACGTAAGCTCGGTAAAGCTTAACGGCAGCGTTATATGCTCGGGCAACCCGCCGTTTGATACCGATGACTTTATTGAAACAAGGCTGTCCGAGCCGCTTAACGGCAATGATTATATAGCCTTTTACCTAAAGCTGCCGTCGGCAAACAGCCTCGGTGTCAGGGCTTTCGGCTTAAAGGATAACAGAGAGATAATATTCAAGGGCGCGGTGGATTATTACATTTGCCCATTAGGCTCGGATAAATGGACTAAAAAGACCACAAGCGACGGCTTGAAAAGCGGAAATAAGACCTACGGCTCGGTAGATTTTGACGGAGCGTTTGAGGGCTGGGTAAAGCTGCCGCTGAGCGGATTTTTCAATTCTCCCTCGGTTTATGAGGATATAAACGGCGTGACCTTCAGATTTTCCGAAATCGGCGGAGATTACGGCGAGGTTCGCGTGGGCGCTTTCTTTGCGATTTCGGATGAGCCGTATACGGTTAAAAATATGTGGAAAAAATCCGATCTGCCGGAAATGACCCCATTCACTCCCATAACGGCGCTTGATTCCTCGTGGCTTGTCTATAAGGATTACCTGCCGAGCCCCATACCCTCGCTTTCAAAGAATAAGTGCGTGGTTATAGGCTCAGAGCCGGCAGCCGATTATGACGCGCCCGAATATGCGCACTCGGCGCACTGGGTATCCGCCGCATACAACAATATGCCGCTTGCGGGCTTCAGTCATCTGCTATTTTATGTGAAAGTTCCCGCGAAAAAGGAAAACCGCTTTACTATGTGTATGGTAACCGATAAGCAGCAGTTTGATATTATGGCGAATATGAGCTATCAGCTTTTGGCGGTGGGCGAGAAGAAGTGGAAGCACTACCCGGCGGAGCGCACCTTTAACTCAATAGGCGGCGTGGTTCTCCCCGCAGGCTTTGAGGGTCTTGTAAAAATTCCCGTTGCAAGCCTGCTGCCCACAAATGCTACCGAGGATGTGCTGCTGCAAAAGGTATTCTGGCGCTTTGCGTATATAGGAATGGGCGATAATATGGTAACGGTAGGACCTATGTTCGGCGTGACAAAGGATAACGACACAGGTCCCGACGAGGTGGTTTACACCTCGCTCCCCGAGGCTACTACAATAAAATCCATTTACGCAATAGAAAAGCAGGATATATTTACCGATAAGGTAATGCTTTACTGGGAAGCCTTTGAGGGCGCTAAGTATTATATGGCGGAGGCGTACTCCATAACCAAAACCGAAACGGGCTACGAATACCGCCTTGTTGCGCAAAACAAAGCTATTTCAAACAGCGGCGCCATAACTGACCTTATGCCGGGCAGAAAATACGCGGTGCTTATTAAGGCGTATGATTTGCGCGATAAGCTGCTTGCGATTTACGATTATACTACATTTACAACGCTTGAAACCGAGCAGTACGTTTACCCGACAATATCAAATAATATGATCTACGATAAGGTGTATTACAAGCAGTCGGACAGCGGCAAAACGGGCGGCGGCTCATATACCTTGCCTATAGTTATAGGCAGCGTGAGCGTTGCGCTTTTGGCGGGCGCTGCGGCAGTGTTTACGGTTGTTTATAAAAGGAGGAAGAAAAAATGATTAAAAGGCATTTGAAATCATTTACCGCTGCGGCTTTGGCGCTTGTTTTGGCGCTTTCAGCCGTCGGCTGCGGCAAAAAGGCTGCAAAGCCCGCCGCAAAAACGGCGGATTCCTCCGATAAACCCGCCTTTAATATTGATATAAGCGGCAACAAAAAGGACGCCGCCGCGGTTGAACGCAGCTACACCACGCTTTACTCCGACAGCGACGACCTACTCTACGGCAACCCGAACAGGGGCTTGCGCGGCTTTTACTCGGTATTTGATTTTGAGGCGAGTAAAGAGGATATTATAAGACTCTTGGAGGAACAGACAAACAGCTGGTATAAATACACTCAGACACCGATAGCCGTTTGCTACTTCTTCCCGGGCGATTACCTCGGCAAAAAGCTGAGCGACAAATTTTTTGAAAACGTACAGGTAATATTCGATTGGCTGCGGGAAAAGCAGATACAGATTCTTCTGCGCTTTGCTTATTACGACGTTAACGTTTTCAATAAGCGCACCCCCACAACGGATGAGCTTTTAATACATATAAATCAGCTTGCCGAAAACGGAATAATTGACCGCAACAAGGATATTATACACGTTTTCCAGGCGGGATTTATAGGTCAGTTCGGCGAGTGGCATTCGGATAACCCCCCGGCGGACAGAACAGTTATTTTAACCGCCCTTGCTGATAAGCTGTGGCCCGAGGGTGTGTATTCGCAGGTGCGTCACCCCGATTATAAGGACTTTTTGCCCGACAGCAACCACAAAAAGAAGATGATAGGCTTTAATAACGATGGGTGGTTCGGTATACAGGATACGACCGAGCTCGGTAATATGACCTACAGCTACGGCTTAGAGCCATGGAACCGAAACGTAAAAGAGGGTGCGTACACCCCGCAGGACGGCGAATTTTATTACCATACCCAATACACAAGCGACCTCGGCGAGAATATGTATCCCGACGGCTACGCCTGCATTTTGGGTATGTCGCAGTTGCGGTTTACCACCTTCAGCGCCATAAACGGCTGGCTTGATAAGGGCGCGTTGCAGGATGGCGCAATGGTTCGCTGTATGAAACAGCCCGTAACCGTTAAATGGCTTAAGGAATACGGCTTGCCGTACTCTGAAAACTGGTTTAAAAATTCCGAGGGCAAAACTGTTGAGCGCAACACATTTGAATATATGCGCGATTATTTGGGCTACAGATTTTCAGCCGACACCCTCTCGGTAAAGCAGGCGGATAAAAAGCTTAACGTTACCTTGACTCTTGAAAACCACGGCTTTTCCGCTGCCTTCAACGTTACAAGCAAGCTTTGCTTATTAGACTCAAAAAACAAGGAAATTGCAAGCGTGGATTTCGGCGACCCTAAGAGCTGGCACAGCACAAATCCCGACGATTATAACGACCGCAAGCAGCTTGTGCAGACCCTTACCGCCGATATTGACAGCCCCGCAGCTAAGGGCGAATACAAGCTTGCGCTGCAATTGCTTTCAAAGGGAGGTGGAACGGCGAGACTTGATAATAACATCCCGTTTGAAAACGGCTACAATATCCTGCATACCTTTAAAGTAAAATAAATTTTAAGGAGCGATATTTATGAAAAAGACAATAGCGTTAATTCTCTCGGCAGCGCTGCTGCTGACGGCAAGTCTTTGCACGTTCCCCGTTTCGGCGGAAACGGAAAACACAGACCCCATAAACGCAACCCCGCTTACGGGGTATACAGTTGTCAACTCTTGGCAGTATAATGCCGATACCGTTATGCCCGGTGTGACCGGCACTTATACAACTGCAACAGGTGTTAAGCTTTCGGAAAATTATATGGGCGAGATAGACCTTACCGCTAACGGATACAGCAGTTATATTTACGCACAGGCTATGTATTCCGAAGATGCCGCAACCGCATATAATTTGCCGGTAGGTTTTGCCGAAAACGGAAACTTTATTATATATGTTAAAACCGACGCTGCAAATAAAATGACATTTACGGCCAAAACCGAGTGCCCGTCGCAGTGGTTTACAAGCGGCAAAATAAATGCGAACGGCAGTTATACCTATCTTGAAACAGATAGTGACAACTGGGAAAATGCTACAGCGGATGAAAACGGCATAATAAGCTTTGAGTCCGCGTTTGACGGCTATGTAAGAATACCGGTTTCATCGCTTATCGGTATGGACGGCGTACCGATGGAATTTAATTATCTTGCATTTATTGATATACGTTTCGGCGGCATTGGCGGTAAATTCGGTACAGTTACGGTAGGTCCGTTCTTTGTAACAACCGATGATTCAACCTCAACAAAAATAGTTGTACCGGAAGAGTACAGACCGAAGCCCATAAACGTAAAGCCGATTATATTAACAGGATTCAATAATCATTGGGCATTTGACGCGTCTTTTGTTATGCCTTACGGTATAAGCAGCATTACCAATCTCAGCGGAATCAAACTTTCCGGCAATACTAACGGAGAGCAGGATTTAATGGGAAAAGGATACGCAGGTTTCCTTTATGTAAACAGTTCCGAAACACATGAACTGCCCGACGGATTCACCCAAAACGGAAGCATAATAATGTATGTCAAAACCGATTCGTTAAATGAAATCGTTTTAATGACAATGACAAACAACGGTACTCTTACTAAGCTAAAGGCTAACGGCTCTTACGAATATGCAAAGCTCGGTGATGAAAGCTGGAACTCGGCAGTAATAAATGAAAACGGTATAATTCCTTTTGAAAGCGCATTTGAAGGATTTATAAAAATACCCGCATCTTCAATAATCGGATATGATTCTGGCGCGAATATGGTGTTTGATAATTTGACATATTTTGATGTGCGTGTAGGCGGCATAGGCGGAAAATTCGGTGATGTTACGGTAGGTCCGTTCTTTGTAACGACCGAGGATTCCGCGTCAACCAAGCTTATTGTGCCCGAAGAGTACAGACCCGC
This sequence comes from uncultured Oscillospiraceae bacterium, assembly GCA_900547305.1. Taxonomy (GTDB): domain Bacteria; phylum Bacillota; class Clostridia; order Oscillospirales; family Acutalibacteraceae; genus UBA737. Next base: position 40,367 of record URGH01000014.1, read on the forward strand.
CCCGCTTGATATTAAAACCTTTGATTTCGGCGATGTTCACGCCGCGACATATGCTTTCTCGGCAGATAAGCTTGAAAATGCAAATAACTATAAGCTCTATATAGGCGATTCCGTTCTTTCGGAAGCTACGGTTAAATATCAGGGCAGCGATGTTACTCCGAAATGGAGCTATCTTGAAAACGGCGACGGAATAGAGGGAGCGGATAACTGGACCGCGCTTGTTATGAACACAAGGGTTAAAACATATATGAAGGATGCCGCAGGAATAGTTTTCTATGTTAATTTCCCGAAAGCTAATATGTTTGCGCCCTGCCTTACATTTGACGGTGCAAACAGCATTATGCTGAAGCCCGGCGAAAAGGTTTACGTATTGCAAAGCGGCTCAGACACATGGGCTGAAAAAAGCGTTGAAAACGGTTATATGGATAACGCGCTTATATACGGTAAGGTGACCTTTGATTCTGCGTTTGAGGGATATATCAAGGTGCCGTTTACTTCATTAAACAGCGATTGGGGCTGGAGACCGACCTTAAACGGCGATAATATGAGCGCGCTTACAAGCGTTGCCCTCCGTTTCAAGGGGATAGGCGACGACGCTATGTACGGAAAAGAAATAATTGCCGGAGTAACAGGCTACTATACCACCGATACAGCCCGCGCCGAAATAGGCAGCGTAACAAAGCCGGAATATGCGGCGGGCGACGCTAACTATGACTGGAAGGTTGATTCGCAGGATTTGGTAGACGTAAGAAAAACGCTTTTGGGCGCAGGTACATACACAGGCTATGATGTTACGGTGCTTGACCTTATAAGAATTAAAAAGGTGTTAAGCAACGTTCAGTAAACGTTTTCAGTCACCAAACTGCCTCCCCTGTGTAAGGGTGCGGGTGTCCGGTGGACACCTCTGCAAAGCAGAAGCACCGACCGAGGAGGCAGCCGAGACGGTGGATTTGCCATTGGCAAAGACGGAGGGGTTGTTTGGAGGCTTAAATAAAATCTTTTAAGTTTCAAATAAAATCAATCTCCATTTAAAAGCCGCTATCGGGCGGCGTTGCATAAATTTCAAAAAGGAGCGCGGAAAATGAAAACAGTTAAGAATAAAGAATTGCTTGTCGGTGCGGATTTCGCGGGCTTTCCGCTTAAAGAGGCGGTAGTGGCACACCTGAAAGCCAAGGGCTGGAAGATAACCGATATAGGCGTTAAAACGGATTCCGACCCCGACGATACCGACCTTATGTTTCACAGAATAGGGCTGCGCGCCGGCAGTATGATAGCCGAGGGCGAGTTTGAAAGAGCTCTGCTTTTCTGCGGCACGGGAATGGGAATACATATAGCGGCAAGCAAATGCCCGCATGTTCACGCCGGCGTTGTTGAAAGCGTACCGGCGGCTTTGCGCGCCGTAACGGGAAACGGAGTAAACGTGCTTGCAATGGGGGCTTTCTATGTTGCGCCGCAAATGGGCTGCGATATTGCCGACGCTTATCTCAACGCGGAGCTCGGCAGCGGCTACGAGTGGTGGCACAATTTTTATGAGTTTCATAAACTTGCTATTGACGAGCTTGAGGCGTTTGATTACGAGGAATACAAGAAAAACGGCTTTAAGGTTAAAAAGCTGGGCGATTACCCCTTAAAGCTTGAAACCAAGCCGGAATAAAAAAGGAGCGCCTTAATGGATAATCTGATCAACCGAAATCTTGAAAAAACCTATTGCAATCCGCTGTCGCTGCCCGATATACCGTCAGGTAAGGACGATTGGTACCGTTTTGAGACGGCGATGTTCAGCCACGAAACACCGCCCGACGGTATGGGCGGACCCTACTACCGCTCCATAAGCGACCCGACCGTTTATTATTACGGCGGGAAATGGTATCTTTACCCGAGCTACGGTATGGCGTGGGTGAGCGAGGATTTTTATGACTGGAAGCACGTCCGCACAGAGCCGTATTGCGGAAAATACAGCCCCTGCATTACAAAATGGGGCGATAAATTTCTGCTCACCTCATGGAACTGCCCGCTTTATGTGGGGGATAACCCGCTGGGACCGTTCACACTGCTCGGCAGCTTTATTTTGCCCGACGGCACGGAGTTTGTTCCCTGCGACCCCTGCATTTTTACCGATGACGATGGGCGGATATATATGTACGCCTGCAACGCGGTTTATAAAGAGGGTGTGGAAAATCACATAGGGCAGATTGTGGGATGGGAGCTTGATACCGCCGACCCGCGCAAAGTGCTGCGCGGACCCGCGGTTATTATGGAGATGGACCCCGCTGGCAAACCGTGGGAGCGCCACGGCTACCATAATCAGGATAAGGATTTCGGTTGGGTAGAGGGTCCGCACCTCTTAAAGCATAACGGGCGGTATTATATGATATATGCCGCGCCCGATACCTGCGACGCCTCTTACTGTATGGCGGTATATTATTCAGATAAGGAGCCGCTTTCGGGTTTTAAGTGCCAAAAGCGCAATCCGCTGACGGTACACCGCCACGGAATAGTGGGCGGCGCGGGTCACGGCTGTGTTGAGCACGGGCCAGGTAACACGCTTTGGGCGTTTTACACCATAGCCGCAAACTATTTGCATATGTACGAAAGGCGCATAGGTATGGATTTGGTTGCGGTGGATGAAAACGGCGAGCTTTACTGCCCGCACGGCGTAACCGATACTCCGCAATACGCCCCGGGCGCTTGCGCCGACCCGGTAAACGGCGTGTTTCAGCCGCAGCTTTTATCTCTTACGGGTAAGGTAAGACCCACGGTATCAAGCGCAAAGGAAGGAAGAGACGGGCTTTACGCCACCGACGAAAGCGCACTCACCTTTTGGGAGCCTGATATAAACGATAAGACCCCCACCTTGATATGCGATTTAAGCGCCACGTTTTACGCGGCGGCGGTGCGCATTTTTTGGCGGGAAAACGGGCTTGATTATTCGGGCGGCGTATTACCGGGTCCCATAGGCTGGCTGCTTGAGGGGCTTGACGGCGGCGAGTGGATAACGCTTGCCGACAACCGAAACCCCGCGGAAGAAAAAAATATCGATTACAAGGTATTCCCCATAAAGAAATGCAGCAGCGTAAGGCTGACGGTTACGGACCACCCGCGCGGTATTCGCCCGGGAATAATAGATTTTGCCGTTTTCGGCATTAAGCATAAGGAAGATATTTTAATACCCTGAAAAGGAACGTGTTTGAAGTGAGAGACACACAGTGGAAAAATAAAACGATAGCGTTTTTGGGCGATTCAATAACCGAGGGCGTGGGCATTACGCCCGAAAACGGCTTTTGGAAATGCCTTGAAAAGGAGCTCGGCTGCGTATCAATTTCGTTCGGTAAGAGCGGCATGGTGTTTAAGGAGCTTTGCGCGCAGGCGGATGAAATGCATAAGGTATGCGGCGATAAATTGGACGCCGTGGTGCTGTTTGCCGGAACGAACGACTATAACGACGGCGTGCCTATGGGCAATTGGTATACAGAGCCTGCGGACCGCGAGGTTATTGTGGGGTATGGGGATGATAACACGCCGATTTACGCGACACGTAAAAGGCGTGAGTTTAATACCGATACCTCAACCTTTCGCGGCAGTATAAACGCGGTTATGAAAAGGGTTAAAGGCTATTACCCCACAAAGCAGATAATAATTATGACCCCGCTGCACAGGGCTTACGCCAATTTCGGGGGTAATAATATTCAGTATGATGAGATGCACACCGATAAGGGCGGCTTTTACCTTGACGAATATATCGCGGTGCTTAAGGAGGCGCCGAACGTGTGGGCGTGCGATATCATAGATCTGCACGCAAAATCGGGGCTATTCCCGCTTGACGATACACAGGCGAGCGCATTTTTTTGCAGCAGTGAAACCGACCGACTGCACCCGAACGTTAAGGGGCATAAGCGCATAGCCGAGGCTATGGCGGCGGCAATGACCGCTATTCCGGTATTTTCGGATTAGACTTTTATTCAGGAGAATTTATTGTGGTAAAATGGAACGGCGAACGCCTTAATATAGACGGCGAGGATATACAGATACTAAGCGGGTCTATACACTATTTCAGAACCTTTCCCGAGCAGTGGGAGGATAGGCTTATAAAACTTAAAAATATGGGCTTTAACACGGTTGAAACCTATTGCTGCTGGAATTTACACGAGCCGCGTGAGGGGACATTCGTATTTGAAAAAATGCTTGATTTGGGCGCTTTTTTGGATACCGCCGCGCGCCTCGGGCTTTATGCAGTGGTGCGCCCGGGGCCGTATATATGCGGCGAGTGGGATTTCGGAGGCTTGCCCGCGTGGCTTTTAAAGGATGAAAACGCGCTTTTGAGAAGTAACGACGAATACTATTTTTCAAGGGCTGAAAAATACATAGAGCAAATTATGAAAATAATCGCGCCGCGTATGCAGACAAACGGCGGCAATGTTATTTTGCTTGCGGCGGAAAATGAGTACGGCTCTTTTTCTAATTCGCATAAATATATGAGCAGGTGCGCGCGTCTTCTTGAAAAATACGGCACGGATATACCCATTTTCACCTCAGACGGGCACACCCCCATGATGTTGTGCGGCGGGACTGCCGATGGCGCTCTGCCGGGGCTTGATTTCGGCTACGGCAACGGCATTTTGCCCGAGTATACGGCGGCGCTTAAAAATATTTCAGCCGATTACCCGGTGCTTCATATAGAGCACTGGATAGGCGGGCTTACCCACTGGGGCAAGCAACCGCAAAAGTACCCGCCCGAATCGGTCGGCAGGGAAATATCGCAGCAGCTTGAAAAGGGGTATCATTTTAACCTTTATATGTTTTGCGGCGGAACAAATTTCGGTTTTATGAACGGGGCAAACTCATTCCCTTATGAGAAAAACGGCAGAACCGAATACGAATACTGCCCCGACGTTACAAGCTACGAGCTTGACGGCGCCTTGACCGAGTGCGGCGATTTAACGCCGAAATATTACGCGATTAAAAACGCGGTTGAGCGCTTTACCGGTAAGAAGCTGCCCGAAAGCCGAAATTCCGAAAAACAGAGCATAGGCAAGGTGCCGCTTACACAAAGCGCCGCGCTTTTTGAAAACCTCGGCAATATAGGCGAAAAATTCAGCGATGAATTTCCGCGTAATATGGAGCACTACGGTCAGGACTACGGCTACATACTTTACCGCTGCCGAATAGAGCAGGGGCAGGAAATAGCCAGACTGTCGCTTAAAGACGTAAACGACAGGGCGACCGTTTATTTTAACGGCGAGAAAATAGGCGTTATATCCCGTAATGACGATATAAAGCATATAGAGCTCGGCAAAACGGCGGAAAACGGCGGAACGCTTGATATTCTTGCGGAAAATCAAGGACGTATAAATTACGGGCCGGATATGCTCCGCGGCGACCGCAAGGGCATTTGCGGGTATGTTTATATAACCGACCGGGTGGGCGTAAGGCAGATACTTTCCGATTGGGAAATTTATACCTTACCTATGAATAACCTTGAAAGGCTGAATTACGGTACGGCGCAGTCTTACCCGACATTTTTTAAGGGTGATTTTTCAGCCGAAAAAGGCAAGGATTGCTTTGTGCATTTAAAGAATTTTACAAAGGGCTTTGTTACGGTAAACGGCTTTAATATAGGCAGATACTGGAATATAGGACCGCAGCTTTCGCTATACATTCCGTGGCCGCTCCTTAAGGATAGCAATGAAATAATTGTGTTTGAGGAGGAAAGCGCCGCGGAACCGATTATCGAAATAACCGATAAGCATATTCTAAACGGCTGCAATGAATATAAAAACGCCGAGGTTGTTATGTAACGGGGTGAAAATTTATGAGACTTAACGATTTAATTTGCGACGGGGTTATTTTTCAGGCGAATAAGCCTATACGGATATTCGGCACGGGCGGCGGAAGCGTGGAAATCGAGCTTTGCTCGAATACTTACAGCGACATTGCGGTAGGCACGGAGTGGTGCGCCGAGCTGCCGCCTATGGACTACGGCGGACCGTATGAGCTTAAAGTTACGCTTGACGGCAGAGAGAGGATAATAAAGGATGTTTATATAGGCGACGTATATATTTTGGCGGGGCAGTCAAATTTGCAGTTTAAGCTTAAGGAATCCGACTATCCCGCAGAGCTTTATGCAACCGACCCGCTGCTGCGCTTTTTCCACAACGAGCGCCCCGAGCAGAGCGAAAGCTTTTTCCCGCAGGACGGCTGGGTAAGCGCGCGGGCAGACCGCGACGGCGGCTTTTCCTGCATAGGCTATTTCGCGGGTACATATCTTCGCGCAAAAAGAAACCACGCGGTAGGGTTTATAACCTGTTATCAGGGTGCGGCGAATATACAGGCATATCTGCCTGACGAGGCATTTGAAAACCCACTTTTTAATATTCCCGATGAGGAGCGCAGGGACGATTATCCGTGGAATAAGGGACATTCGCAGCTTTATAATTTTCAGGTTAAAAAAACAGCACCGTTTTCCGCTGCGGGAATTATATGGTACCAGGGCGAGAGCAATGCCTCAACCAAAGAAAGCGAAGTATACGGCGATATGCTTTTGTACCTTATAAATTCATGGCGTATTGCGTTTAAAGATGATAAGCTGCCCTTTACGGTAGTGCAGCTGCCCGATTTTTTAAACTGCGACGTTGAATCATGGAAAAAAATACAAAAGGCGCAGGCGGAAATCGGAGCGAGAACACCGTATGTGAAAACGGTAATAAGCCGTGACGTTTGCGAAAACACGGATATCCACCCGAAGAAAAAGTATAAACTTTCAGAAAGAATAGCGCAGTCACTTTTATAATAAACCGAAAGACGTCGCCGCATTTTATGCGGCGACGCTTTTTGTATGAATAAAACGGCAAATTTTCCGTAAAACCGCTTGTTTTTTTGCGATAGCCAGTGTATAATCAAATTATAGGCAAACTGTATATAAAACGGGGAGGTTGTTTTATGGAAAAAAGAATTATAACGGTCAGCCGCCAGTTCGGCAGCGGCGGAAGAACAGTGGGCAGACGGCTTGCCGAAAAGCTCGGCGTGCCGTTTTACGATAAAGAGCTTGTTAAAAAGGTTGCGGAGGAAACAGGGCTTGACGCGGCGTTTGTAGAGGAAAAGGGCGAGTTTTCGCCTTCAAAAAGCTTTTTCAGCTTTGCTATGTCGCAGGGGGTTCAGTGTATGCCTAACGGACTTTCGCTTTCTGATTTTATTTACTGCGCGCAGCGGCAGGTTATTTTAAAGCTTGCGGAGCAGCCCTGCGTAATAGTGGGCAGATGCGCCGATTTTATACTCAAAGACCGCGAGGATTGCTTCCATACCTTTATCCATTCCGATATTAAAAGCCGCGCGGAGCGCATTGTAAAGCTCTACGGTGAAAGTGAGAAAAAGCCGGAGCAGCGCCTTGCCGATAAGGATAAGAAAAGGAAAATGTATTATAAGCATTATACCGACCGCGAGTGGGGCGACGCTGTAAATTACGATATTTGCCTTGATTCGGGCAGGCTCGGCATAGATAAATGCGTTGATTTGATTATTGAAGCAATGAAATAAAAAGGAATTTTAAAAAATGAAATTTGATTCAAAGAGTATGCGCGAGGGGCCCATACTCAAAAGCGTAATTGTTTATACTGTCCCGATAATTTTAACCGGGCTTTTGCAGTTGCTTTTTAATGCGGCGGATTTAATAGTAGTAGGGTGGTTCAGCGGCAGCGATTCGGTGGCGGCAGTGGGCGCTACCGGTGCGCTTACTAACCTGATTATAAATTTGTTCATAGGTCTGTCCGTCGGTGCTGGCGTTGCCGTGGCTCAGGGCTTGGGCGCGGGCAACGGTATGTTCGACGCGATGGCAGCCGACACGGACTATGTGTTCGCCTATGTGTGCGAAGAATGGGGGCTGATCCTCGGCGTGCTGCTGGTGAAGGCGCTGGAAAAGAGTCGGATCGCGAAAGCATAAAGGAGAGTTTCTATG
>URGH01000015.1 GCA_900547305.1 uncultured Oscillospiraceae bacterium
TCGCTTAGCGCCGGGGTAATGCCCGTAATATGAAACCAATCGGCGTTTTCAAATATATTGTCCCAATCAAAATCATAGGGCGCCGCTTCTGCAACCGCCGAATACTTACGGTCGTAAATGCAAACGGACGGGCGCTGCGAAATGCCCTTTTCAAGATAGTAGATTCCTACCCTGTCACCGCCCCTTACTATTTTTTCGGTATTTACCCCGAAATATCTTAAAGCGTTTACCGCCGCCTGACCTACCGCATGCTCGGGCAGCTTTGTTACATATGTGCTGTCTATACCGAAATTCGCAAGAGAAACCGCAACGTTTGCCTCTCCCCCGCCGAAGGTTGCCTGCATACCGTCGTTTTGGAACAGTCTGTCATACCCGACGGAAGAAAGCCTTAACATTATTTCCCCGAAAGTAACAACTTTGCTCATTTTACTTCTCTCCCCTGTTTTTCAAGCGCTTCCTTTACAAAAAAGCTGCCGCCGATTGCCGCCACCTTATCAAAGCTCAGAAATTCATCTATATTGCCGCGGTCAACGCCGCCCGTAGGGATAAAGCTGACCTGCGGAAACGGTGCGGAAAGCGCCTTTAACGCTTTAAGTCCGCCGTAAATATTGGCAGGGAAAAACTTAACGGTTGTAATGCCAAGCTCCAATGCCTGCATAATTTCGGTCGGTGTTACGCAGCCGGGATAATACGGCACGCCGTTTTCACGGCAGACCTCGGCTACCGATACCGACAGCCCCGGCGACACTATAAACCTTGCGCCCGCCTTTAAAGCGGCTCTGCACTGCTCGGCGTTTATAACCGTTCCCGCGCCTATTGCCATATCGGGATATTTCCCGCAGGCATATTCAATAGCTTCACTCGCGCACGCCGTTCTGAATGTGATTTCGGCGCAGTTAATGCCGTCTGCTTTGAGCGCCGAAAGTATTTTATCCGTTTCGGACAGCTCTTTGATTACCACAACAGGTATGTATTTTTCCATGTTATATATCACCGCTAAGCCTTTCGTAAATTATGTTTGTTTATTTCATTCAATATCTGTGGGTAAAGCTGGCAGGACATACCGCCGTCCACAGTTATTTCCGTACCCGTCACATTCTTTGAAAGGTCTGTGCCGAGATAAAACGCCGCGTTCGCTATATCCTCAAAATCGGATATATCCCCTATCGGCGTAAGCGTTCCGTTTACTATCTGCTTATTTCCCATTTCCACCCAGCGCGCGGTTTTAATAGTTCCCGGCAATACCACATTTGAGCGGATACCGTATGGCCCCAAATCTATGGCGAAAGCCTTTGACATTGCGTTTATGCCGCCCTTTGAGGCAGAATAAGCGCTTCTGTTGGGTATTGCGCGGTACGCCGTGTTTGAACTGAAAAACACTATTGCGCCCTTATGGTGTTCTTTCATTCTTATTGCCGCCTGGCGCACTATTGTAAAATTCCACACAAGGTTTGTTTCAAACACACGCTGAAATTCTTCGACCGGCACGGTAAAGAAATCCATTCCCTTTGCGGGGTCTGTGCCGAAGCCCATATCGGCGGAATTTAAAACCACCGTTTCAACAAAGCAATCGCATTTATCAATATCGTTAAATATATCTATAACCGCCTGCTCGTTTCTTATATCAAGCCCGTAGCCCTTTGAGAATACGCCGTATTTATCGGATATTTTCCTTGCGGCTTCCTCCGCCTTTTCTGCCCTGCGACTTGTAATAAACACAGCATAGCCGTTTTGCGCGAATTTTTCAGCGGTGGCAAAGCCCGTGCCTACCGTTCCGCCTGTTACAAACATTGCTTTTTGCATTTTCATTACCTCTTAAAAGTAAAATTCCGTTTTTGCCGGCCGTATATCGGTAAGCGTTCCGTCATAGTGCCGTAGGGTGTGCGGCTTATACGGGTGCTTTAAGCACTCTTCCTCGTTTATCTCAATTCCGAGACCCGGCTTATCGGGTATCGTTATATATCCGTCCTTATATTCAAGGCTTTCGTTTGTTATATTCTTGCGCCACTCAACATCGCTGAACATTATTTCAAGAATACAGAAGTTCGGCGTATTTGCGGCAAGCTGCAGGGTCGCCGCATTTGCAACGGGACCCGACGGATTATGCGGCGCAAAGGGAATATATCTGCACTCAGCCTCTGCCGCTATCTTTTTAAGCTCCATTATTCCGCCCGCGTGGGAAATATCGGGCTGTATGTAGTCGGCGGGCATTATATCAAAGAAACGGCAGTAATCCCAGCGGGTGTAAAGCCGCTCTCCTGCCGAAATCGCAACCGGAGATTTATCCCTCACCGCCTTTAAAGCCTCAAGGCTGTCGGGCGGGGTAGGCTCTTCAAAGAACATCGGCTTAAACTGCTCAAGCTCTTTTGCAATCTTAATGCCCGTGGGAATATTAAACCGCCCGTGACCCTCTATAAGCAGGTCAACGCTGTTGCCAACCGCCTCGCGGACTGCTGACACACATCTCAGCGCTTTATCCAAGGCGGCGTTTGAAATATCAAGGTACGATTTACCGAACGGATCCCACTTCATAGCCGTAACGCCGCGCTTAACAGCTTCTTTTGCTTTAGCGGCAAATTCTTCGGGTTCTTTAGCGCCCGCAAACCAGCCGTTTGCATAAATGCGTACCTTATCGTTTATTTTTCCGCCCAAAAGCTGATAAACGGGGACATTAAGGTGCTTACCTAAAATATCCCACAGCGCCATTTCCGTCGCCGAGAGCGCCGACATTAAAACAGGCCCGCCGCGCCAGTATGCGTCACGGTAGATATTATGAAAATGCTGCTCCGCATCAAGCGGATTTTTGCCTACAAGGTACTCCTTAATATGCTCAAGAGCGCCTAAAAAGGCTTTTTCTTTATATTCAAGAGTACCCTCGCCTATGCCCGTTATTCCCTCGTCGGTATAAATTTTTACAAACACAAAGTTTGTTCTGAAGCAATCCACAACAAAGGGCTTTATATCTGTTACCTTCAAAGCTTCATCTCCTTATAAATTTCAGGTATAACCTTATTTTTAAAATTAAAATTCTCGGCGTTTAGGCTGTCAAACATTCCGAAATGTATCGGCACGGCTGTTTTTGCCTTTATTTCCTCTGCAAAGCGTGCGGCGTCGGTCATATTCATATTGTTGCCCACGCCGTTTATCGGCAGAAAAACCACATCGACAGGTATATTTATATCCTTTATCACCCTTTTGTTATAAAGCGTATCGCCTGTTATGTAATAATTTCTGCCGCCGTATGAAATAATAACACCTATCGCTTTATCGTCGCTGTGTTCGGCATAAACCGCCTCAAATTTTATACCCTTTTCCGTCCATACAGTGCCGCGGTTAAACATTATGTAATTGTTATCCCCGCCGAATTTGCGAGCCGTTTGCCACGCGTTACCCGACGCCAAAACGCAAATGCCGCCGTGTTTTGAAAACAGCCTTTCAAGCGTTTCGGGGTCGGTATGGTCAAGGTGATTGTGGGTTAAAATAAGTATGTCGGGCTTTATATCAAAAAAACTTTCATCAATCGGCTGGCGGCGGTAATTCTTAGGCTCAACCTTTTCCACACTGTTTGATAAATACGGGTCAACCGTAACCTTTACACCGTCAAACTCAAATAAAAGCCCTGCCTGACCTAACCAAAATACCGTCATTCACTGTCACCGATTATATCAAACACCCTCACATAATCCACCAAAAACGTATCGCCCACGGCGTCAAATGCCTCTTTGCAGGGCATATGCGTTTCGGTTCTGTAGCCCTTAACCTCTGTGCTTATAAGAATAAACTCACCGTGTCCCGAAATATCCTCGGTGATTTTTCCGTCCTCTTTTCCGTCTATGTAAAATGTATAGCCCGTTTCATCAAATAAAAGCCCGAAACGGTGAAACACGGTTTTGTCAAGCTCCTTATTTCCTCCGATGTGGTGATTTCGCATGTCCTGCCCATAGCCACCGGTAAAAACATTGTGCGGCGCAACGCTGCCCGGCGCGAATGATTCCATTATATCAACCTCAACCCCCGTATCTGACGGGTCAAGCGATGCCCCAATAACCGGCGACTGAAGCCAAAAGGCACTCCACCAACCGGGCTTTTGCTGCAGCCTGCAACGACATTCGTAATAACCGTATTTATGGGTGAACATACTTTTTTTCAGCTTTCCTATATTCCATTGAAGGCAATCCGCGCCGAATTTTGTCTTCTTTATCGGTTCATCCATAAAGTTATACCCTGTTTGCAATTGCGGGCTTACGGGTCTTCCGTCCTTTAGCATAAGGGTAAAAACCGCGTTGCCGTTTCCGTCAAGCTCAACCCCCTCCTCACACCACGCCTGGTGTACCTTTCCCATCATAGAGGTTCGGTAATCCCACTTTGTTCTGTCAAGCGAATCGCCGTCAAATTCATCATTCCATACAAGTGTAAATTCCTTACCCTCCGGCAAGTACGACGGTTCATGATCCGCAATTTCAAATGCTGCTATCTGCACCTTGTCTCAAAAAGCGTGGCGCTTGATAAAATGCTTTTTTCGGTGCCCGATATTACAACGGTCGCCTGCACGGAAGCACTAAGGGAGGTCTTTGAAAAAATGGCTGCAACCGAGAGCGAAAACGTAAGCACAGCGCTGTATTTACATTGCTGTGTTGATAAAATTCTTTATATCCTTTCCGGTTTAATTAACAGCCGATATTCGGTTTCGGGCGGCGCTGTTCCACATACGGCAGAATTGCAAATGATAAAAAAGTACATAGACCTGAATTTCCGCGAAAAGCTCTCGCTTGAAACGCTCGCGAAAAGGGCAGCGCTCAGCCCCGTTTACTTTCACAAGCTCTTTACTGTGTATTTCGGAACATCGCCCGCCGAATATATTTCCGCACTCAGGCTCACAGCCGCAAAGCAGGCGCTTATCGCAACCGACAGCAGCATAGCCGATATTGCTTTTGACTGCGGTTTTTCCTCACAATCCTATTTCAATTACAAATTTAAGTCGGAGGTGGGCGTATCGCCCTTAAAATACAGAAAGGATATGTTAAGCCGCATAGAAATATAATTTAATTTTTCTCTTTATGCGCAACGTGCCCGACCACCGTAAGCTCGCCGTTTACCAATTCACCTGCCAGCGCTTGCCGCAGCTTTTATCGGTTGATTTTTTCACTGTTTTTTCTTTTATTTCGGAGCTTATTTGTTTTTCTTTGAGCAAGCGGTCAAATTCGGCGGCGTCAAACGGCAGCGCCACCCTTTTATTCCCCGTCCATTCGGATAAATAAGCCGCGTTGGAAATCATAAGCTCGTTTATTCCGTCATACCCCGGCGATAAAAGCTCCTCGTCGTAAAGTATAGCGCCCGCAAAATTTTTAAGTATGCCCGCGTGCGCTTCTTCCTTTTCAGCCGTAAATTCGCTGTATTCCGTTTCGGGCTCCGCAAACCCCTCAACCGAATTTCTGCATATATCGCGTTCGTCTTCTTTTAATTTCCACAGCTTTAAAATTCCGTTTTCAAGCACCGTTTTGCCGCGCGTGCCGGTTATTTCAAGCCTGTTTGTGCCGGGGCAATCGCCTGTTGAGGTAATAAATACCCCCGTAGCGCCGTTTTCATACTCGGCGTATATTGTCGCCTCGTCTTCAACCTCTATATTATGGAATTTACCCGCATTGCAAAACGCTGTAACGGCAGAAGGCATGCCACATATCCACTGCCAGATATCAAGGTTATGCGGCGCTTGGTTTAAAAGCACGCCGCCGCCCTCGCCCGCCCATGTGGCGCGCCATTCGCCCGAATCGTAATAGCTTTGGGTTCTGTACCAGTTAGTTATTATCCAAACCGAACGCTTTAAATTGCCTAATTCGCCGCTTTTTACAATTTCGCGCGCTTTTCGGAAAAGCCCGTTTGTGCGCTGATTGAACATAATAGCGAATACCCTGCCGCTTTTCTTCGCTGCAGCGCATAAGTTTTCTGCTGCCGAAACGGTAATGTCAATGGGTTTTTCCACAAGCACATGCTTGCCGTATTTAAACGCTTCAATCGCGATTTTTGCGTGCAGCGGGTGCGGCACGGCTATAATCACCGCGTCGGTATCTGAGTCTTCTAAAAGCTTGGTATAATTGCCGAAAGCGGCAATATCGGGGTATTCCGCCCTTGCCGTCTTTAGTTTTTCGGGGTTTATATCGCAAACGGCGGTAACCCTCATTCCGGGAATATTGCCCGCCGCAACCGTTTGCAAATGAAGCGAGCCCATATTGCCGATTCCGATAATTCCCACTTTAACTTTACTCATATCAGTTTACCTTATTTTGAAATTTCTCGCAGGGCGCTTACCGCCGCCGAGAACGCCTCGGTATTTGAAGAATACTTGTAAACCTCGCCCACAACGCTTGCATCGCCCTCTTTTTCAAGAGCTTTCAGCCCGTCAAATACCGTAAGGTGCGGCTCCAACGTTACGCTTTCGCCGCCGAGCTTTTTAAACTCATCCAAAATATATTTAATATTGCCGTCGCCCTTGCCTGCGGGAACTACATTTCCGTCCGCCAGCGCGTCCTTAATATGCAGATATTTAACATAACCTTTAAGCAATTCCCACGCTTTCAGCGTATCCACTCCGCACTGAACGTAGTTCGCGGGGTCGAATATCGCTTTAATTTCGGGCAGCGCCTTGTGTATCTCAAGGCAGCGCTCGGGCGTATCACCGTAAATTCCCTTTTCGTTTTCGTGGCAAAGGGTTATGCCGCTGCCCTTTGCAATTTCGCAAAAAGCGCCTAAACGCTCTATTACCTTATCCTTATAGCTTTCGCGGTTTTCTACCGGCGTAAAGAAAGAAAACAGCCGTATATTTTCGGCGCCCAAAATATCCGCCAATTCAAGCGCGCGCTTGAATTTTTCGGTGTGCAGCGCAAAATTGTCCTTTTCTATATCAATCTTACCTATCGGTGAGCCGATTGTCCACACCCGAAGGCAGGCATTGTCAAGCTTTTTCCGCACTTCCTTTGCCTTGCTGTCAGATATTTCGGCAATATTCACGCCGTCAACGTTTCTTATTTCAAGCCCGTCAAGCTTGTTTTCCTTCATTGCCTTTATCTGTTCGTCAATATTAGCGCTTGCCTCGTCTGCAAATGCGTAAATTTTCATTTCTTATACCCCCGAATATGCCGAGAAACCGCCGTCTATCGGTATAGTCACTCCCGTTACAAAGCCTGCCTTGCTTTCATCAAGCAGCCATTCAACCGCTCCCAAAAGTTCCTTTGCCTCGCCGAATCTGCCCATAGGCGTTGAACGCAGTATTTTGTCGGTTCTCGGCGTTGCGGTGCCGTCCTCGTTAAACAGCAGCGCGCGATTTTGGTTTGTAACAAAAAATCCCGGAGCTATGGCGTTTACGCGTATATTTTCCTTTGCAAAATGCACCGCAAGCCATTCCGTAAAGTTTGTAACCGCCGCCTTTGCCGCCGAATACGCCGGTATTTTGGTAAGCGGGCGGTATGCGTTCATTGAGGAAATATTAAGCACCGAGCAGCCCTTTCTTCCTATCATATCTGCCATAAATACCTGACTCGGCAAAAGCACGCCCTTAATATTAAGGTCAAACACAAAGTCAAAACCCTTTTCGTCAATGTTGAAGAAGGTCAAGAAATCGCTTGCCTGCTCGTCGCCCTTTTCGTATTCCTCATGCGCAGTGGTGCATTTCGGGTTGTTTCCGCCCGCGCCGTTTATAAGTATATCGCATTTTCCGAGGTCTTCAAGCACCTCTGCGTGCACCTCTTCAATATTCGCCTTATCAAGCACGTTGCACTTATAGGCTTTGGCTACTCCGCCCGCCGCGGTGATTTTATCGGCTACCCTTTGCGCCGCCTCTTCGTTTAAATCAAGCAGTGCCACCTTATTGCCCTTGCCCGCCAAAAACTCGGCAAAGCCCGAGCATAACACGCCGCCGGCACCCGTTATTACTATTACCTTTTCCATTATTTTTTCTCCTTTTCTACGGCCTCAAAAAGTCCGTTTATATATGCAGCGCCCAGCGCCCTGTCAAAAAGCCCGTAGCCGGGTTTTCCGCTCTCTCCCCATATCATTCTGCCGTGGTCGGGGCGAACATATCCGTCAAAGCCCGTATCTACCAGCGCCTTTACTGTTTCGTACATATCAAGGCTGCCGTCTTTCGATAAATGCCCGCGCTCTTCAAAGCTGCCGTCCTCTAACAGCTTTACCTGGCGGATGTGCATAAACGCTATCCTGCCCATTTCACTGTATTTGCGAACCATTTTCGGAATATCGTTAAACGCCGCGCAACCGAGGCTGCCAGTGCAAAAACAAAGGCTGTTGGCAGGGCTGTTTACTATATTTAACATTCGGTCGATATTCCGCTCGTTTGTTATAATTCTCGGAATACCGAAGATAGGGTACGGCGGGTCGTCGGGGTGTATCGCCATAGTAACTCCGCAGCTTTCCGCCACGGGAATTATCCTTTTAAGGAATTTTTCAAGGTTGCGCCACAGCCCCTCCTCGCCCAAAGCGGAGTAGGCTTTTATTAAATCCCGCACCTCTGCCTGCGTGTAACTTGCGTCCCAGCCGGGCAGGTGAATATCGTCTTTAAGCGGGTCAAGGCTTTTAAGCTGATCCATATACATAACAAGGCTTGTTGAGCCGTCCGATGCCTCTTTATCAAGCTGGGTTCTTGTCCAGTCGAACACCGGCATAAAATTATATGTAATGCACTTTACGCCGTATTTCGCGCAGCGGCGAATGTTCTCGCAGTAAACCTCGGTATATTCGTCCGCCTTTTCGGTGCCGAGCTTTATTTCTTCGGGCACAGGCACAGACTCTACAATATCGAATATAAGCCCGTTTTCCTCTGCCTGCTCTTTTAATTTTTTAAGGCTTTCTTCGGGCCAGACCTTGCCCGGCTTTACATCGTAAACCGCGGTTACTACCGAGCGCATATTCGGTATCTGCCTTATGTATTTAAGCGGTATCGGGTCGGTTTCTCCGTACCACCTGAAGGACATTTTCATTGCTCTGTCAGCTCCTTTATATTATAATAACTGATTTTTTCGGCAAGCCTTACGGCGCTTTCCTTATCGTATTCTCCTCCGCTTACCCACTCGCCTAAAATATCCGCCGCAATTCTGCGGAAATAATCGTGACGCGCGTAGGATAAAAAGCTGCGCGAATCGGTAAGCATACCGAGAAATGAACCGAGCGCCGAATTTTCGGCTATATTTTCCATTTCCTCGCGTATGCCGCGCTTGTGGTCGCAGAACCACCAAGCCGCGCCGCAGCGTATGTTCGGGAACGCCCCCGCAACAGAGGCTATCTGCGCCGCGTTTGAGGGATTAAGGGTGTAAATAACCGTTTGCGGCATACCGCCGTTTTTATTTATAGCGTCAAGCATATGTATAAGCGCCGTGCCGCTTATTTCGTCTCCCACGCAGTCTACGCCGCAATCCGCACCCAAGGCAGCAAACAAATTGCTGTTTGCGTTGCGGTAAACGGCTAAGTGCATTTGCATAACAAGGTTTCGCTTTTTATATTCCGCCGCCAAGAAAAGGTACATATTGCCTATAAACCCTGAATATTCGGCATCGGAAATTTCTGCGCCCGCAAGCGCCTTTTTAAACGTACCGTCCGCCGACGCGTTATCTGCAATTCTATCGGGGAAATGCGGAATACCCACGTCTGTAAAGCGGCAGCCGTTAAGGCAGAAGAAATCAAGCCTTTTAATAACCGCGGCTTTAAGACCTTCAAGGTTTGTTATTTCGATGCCCGATACCTCGGCTAATTTTTTTATGTAATGGGGGTAGCCTGTGCGCCGTACAAGCAGCAGATTATCCGTTCTGAACGAGGGCAGAACCCTTGTTTTAAAGCTTTTGTCCTCTTTTATTTTTTCATGGTATTCAAGCGTATCAATAATATCATCGGTAGTGCAAAGGGTTTCTACTTTCGATTGCTCTATGAGCTTTCTCGGCGACAGTTTATTTTTTGCAATAAAAGCGTTTGCCTCGTCGTATATTTCGGCGGCGTTATCGCTTTTAAGCGGCTTATCTATGCCGAAAAACATTGATAATTCCATATGCGACCAATGGTAAAGCGGGTTACCCGCGGCAAGCTCCAACGCGGCGGCGTATTTAATGAATTTTTCGCGCCAATCGGTGTTGCCTGTAATGTACCTTTCGTCTATGTCCGCCGTTCGCATAAGCCGCCATTTGTAATGGTCGCCGCCAAGCCACATTTCGCCGATATTGTTGAAAGGCTTATCCTCAAAAATCTCTTTCGGGGATAGGTGGCAGTGGTAATCAATAATAGGTAAATTTTTTATTTTTGAATATATCTCCCGCGCGTCTGCGGTTTTGAGTAAATAGCTATCAGTCATATATTCTCCTCCCGCCTTAATTATATATCGGCAATCACAACAATTAAATTGTTTGTATTATTATTTTACATTGCAAATATTGTTTTTATATGATAATATATACACGGTGATAATATGTCAGATTTTTTCTTATATCGGGATAACGATATTGATATGGGCTATTGGCAGGATGAAACCCCAGTCCCGGAGCATTTCAAAGCCCATACCCACGAAACCTATGAGCTTTACTGCTTTTTGGGCGGCAAGGGCATTTATCGGGTTGAGGGTACGCCGTACCTGCTTAAAGCGGGCGATATTTTAATTATGCGCCCCGCCGAATCGCACTATATTGATATAAGCCCCGATAAGCCTTACACCCGCTTTTCGGTAAACTTTAAAGCCGAGCTTTTTAAAGGCATAGACCCGAAAGGGCGCTTATTATCGCCGTTTATAAATCGAAAATTGGGTACATTCAACCTGTACCGTGCCGAAAATTTCAAAACCGACGCCTATAAACTGTTTATAAATAATATGACGGAAAATTCCTCAGACAGACGCGTGCAGATAATCACAAATCTTCTGCCGCTTTTAAACGAAATTTCTGCCGCATTTGAAACAATGTCCGAGGTTCAGATAGACCAAACGCTCGACAGCAGAATTATAAACTACATAAACCGCCACATTTCCGATGATTTAAGCCTGGACGTTATTTGCGAAAGGTATTATATAAGCAAGTCGCACCTTTGCCATATATTTAAAAAAGCCACGGCAATGACCGTGGGCGAATATATTACGGAAAAAAGGCTTGTTATGGCAAAGCAACTTGTTCTTTCGGGAATATCCCCCACAAAGGCATATTCGGAGTGCGGTTTCCGCGATTATTCGGTATTCTACCGCGCCTTTAAAAAGAAATACGGGGTATCGCCCCGACAAACCGCTCAGTACCTCCGCCCCGACTGTGGAATATAAGATAAAAAAGTAAAAATCCCCATTCTTATGAATGAGGATTTTTGGTCCGAGTGACAAGACTTGAACTTGCGGCCTCTTGACCCCCAGTCAAGCGCGCTACCAGCTGCGCCACACCCGGCAATTTGCTTTTTACAGCCTTATTATTATATCAAGCCTTAACGAAAAAGTCAACAATAAATTTCAGTATCGTGCAAAAAAACCGTCAGGCGTTTCTTTTAAAGCCCTCGCCGAGAACCTCGCCCGCCTCGCCCACTATTATAAAGGCGTTTTTATCGCAGTTTGTGGCAAGGCGGCAAACCGCCGCCACCTCGTGCCGCCGCACGGTGCACATAAGCATTTGTCTTTTTGTGCCGGTGTACGCGCCGGTTACATCAAGCAGTGTCACGCCGCGGTTTATAAGCGACATTATACTGTCGGAAAGCTCCTTAGCGTTATCGGTTATAACATAAATAATTTTGCCGCGGTCTGCGCCGTAGAGTATCAGGTCCATAACGCGGGACGATGCGTAAATGGCAATTACCGCGTAAAGCGCGCTTTCAATATTTTTATAAACCAGTGCGGAAAGCCCCACCACCGCCGCGTCTGCCGCGAGCATAAGCCTGCCTACGGTAAGGTGCGGGAATTTGCGGTTTATAAGCTTTGCTATTATATCGGTGCCGCCCGTTGTGGCACCTCTCAGCATAAAAAGGCTGATACCAAGCCCCATAAGCAGCCCGCCGAAAAGCGCGGCTAATATTGGGTCTATTTTCATTTTGGGAATAAAAAGCCCCGAAATATCGAGCGTGAGCGACATTACCGCCGTTGCAACAGCGGTTTTTGCAATAAAAACACCGCCGAATTTAATAAACCCCGCCGCAAGCAGCGGAATATTAAGAATAAACACCACCGTACCTATAGGCAGCGAAAAAAGGTAATTCAAAATTGTCGCAATACCCGTAAGCCCGCCGGGGGATATTTCGTTTTCAGTTAAGAAAAGCAAGACCGCCACGGAATATATAATACCGCCGGCAATGTAAAAGAGAAGATCAACCAAAAAGGAGAAAAGCTGTTTTCTTTTCATACATATTCCCTCCGAAAATAAAAACTTTCAAATATTTTTCCCGTTTTTGTGAAAATATATTTCACTTAATTTCTTATATTACATATTATGATATTGAAGATAACGTGTTGCCCCGGCGATACGACTTCAATTATTCTACAGGAGGCAATTTTTATGGCAGATTTAAAAAACGGCTGCCCGCCCGAAAACGGTACGTTTAAGGAAGCCGTATGCGTAGACGCCGGCAGAGTGTACGATTCCTGCTGCGACCGCGATTGTCTGGAGGATCTTCGCTGTTTCTTCTTGCCCGAGGATCAGGGGCTTATAAGCAACGCGATAAGCGTGAGATTACGCTCGGCAGAGGTACTTAATGTTTTCATTGACGTTGAGCCGGTAAACTTCAACAAGGGCTTTTATTCCTGCGATCTTACTTTCTTCTTCCTGCTTGACTTTGACGTTTACACCGCTCCCCATTCCTGCCCGCAGTGTATAAAGGGTATATCCTCTTACTCGAAAAAGGTTATACTCTTCGGCAGCGACGGCAACGTAAAGGTATTCTCCAGCCGCGACCGCGAGGACGGCGACTGCGACACAAGCTCGCGCCGAAGCACAAATATGCCGAAATGCGTTGTTCAGGCGGTTGACCCGATTCCGCTTTCGGCGAGAATTTGCGAAATTCACGATTGCTACGAAAACGTTCGCTGTATTCCCAAGTGCATATGTGACTGCATAGGCGGCAACGTTGTTACCGACCTGCAAAACGGCACGCCGACGGTTTACGTCACCCTGGGGCTTTTCACCATAGTTCAGCTTATAAGAAACGTTCAAATGCTGATACCGGTGTATGATTTCTGCATACCCGAAAAGCAGTGCGACGACTCAACCGACCAGCCCTGCGATACTTTCAGAAAAATTAAATTCCCGACCGACGATTTCTTCCCGCCGCGCCCGTGCGACGCCGATAACGACTGCTGCGGCTGCCAAAAAGCTGAGCAGTAATAACAAAGTTTACGGAGGAGCAGGTTACTGCTCTTCCGTAAGAGGCGATATATCAAGTTTATCAAAGCCTTTAAAGAAATCCACTATTCCCGCTATATCCTTTTTAATACCGCCCTTGACGCGGCTTTCAAAGTTTATCGGCATAACCGGGTCGTGAACGCTCAGCCGCAGCAGGAAAAATCCGTTTTCGGTGGATATTCTCACGCCCTCGCGGTCATCGTCGGCGGTTTTGTAATCAGGTCTTGCTTCTGCGTATTCGCGCAGTTTTTTTATAACCGTTTCGCCGTATTCTCTGAAATTTTCCGCCGTTATATTAAAGCGGAACTCTGCTTCCTCTGCCGGCATTTTAAGCGGAGCAAGAATTTTTTCAATATCGCGCCCGCGCGCTAATTCTATAACTATTTTAGTCACTAAATACGCGCCGTCGTCAAGAAAATAGTTTTCCCTTAAAGCCGCATGACCCGAGGTTTCTATGGCAAGCGGGCAGTTTATGCCCTCTTTGCATAGCTCTATCGCCTTGTTTATAACGTTTTTATAGCCGCGGCGGTAGCGGTAGTGTGTGTCGTTAAGGGTATCTTCAAGGTATTCGCGCAGCCCGTCGCTCGTTACGGAATCGGTAACTATGGTAGCGCCGCCCTTCTCGCCCGACACCATATATGCGGCAAGCGCTATAAGGCGGTTGCGGTTGATTTCCTCGCCGTCAGCCCCAACACAGCCCGCGCGGTCAACGTCGGTATCAAAAATAATGCCGAGGTCGGCGTTATTATTCTTAACCGCCGCGCATACGCTTTTCATAGCGTCCTCGTTTTCGGGGTTGGGTATGTGGTTCGGGAACATTCCGTCAGGCTCTAAAAACTGGCTGCCCGATATGTCCGCGCCCAGCTTTTCCAGCACGTCGGTAGCATAAAATCCGCCCGCGCCGTTGCCTGCGTCAACCACTATTTTATAGCCCGCAAGCGGCCTTTCCTCTTCCGTTTTGCCCACCGCGTCGCATATCATTTTACGCAGTCTCGCGGCGTATTTTGCCATATAATTCAGCTTTACGGTAACGCCCGAGCGGTTGCATATAATTTCCTCGCCCTTATCGGCGAGCTTTACAATTTCGGTAATATCGGGCGAATCAAGCCCGCCCGCGGGGGTGAAAAATTTAAGCCCGTTGCGGTCAAACGGGTGGTGGCTTGCCGTTATCTGAATTGCGGCGTCAGCTTTTAAATCCACCGTAGTCATAAACATGGCGGGGGTAGAGCAAAGCCCGCAGTCTATTACAGATATGCCCGCGTTAATAAGCGCGCTTATAACCTGCTTCGCTATTTTTTCACCGGTTATTCTGGAGTCCCTGCCTACGGATATTGTAAGCTTTGAGGGGTCCTTATCATATTTATTTATGTACCACGAAACAAACGCGGCGGTAATATCGTAAACCGCTTCGTCGGTAAGGTTTACCTCTTTCCCGCCGAGGGGGGACGCTACGCCCCTTATATCCGTTCCGCTTTTCAGTGAAATGTAACTCATAATATTAAAACTCCTATCCGAAAAAATAGCCGGCTGAAAAATAGCCGATTATAATAAGTATTACGGCAGACGCCGTGTAAAGCATCGCCTTTAAAAACGCGGTTTTTCCGCTGCTTAGCATATTCATCACCCGGTAACAGTGTTCCCGAATACATAAAATTTATTTATCGGAGGCAAACGAATGACAGTATACAAACTGGCAGGTGACAAGGTAAGAATTGCCCTTTCCGACAGCGAGGTGCTCTCGTTTTTCGGTACCTACGAAAAATTTGCCTCTTTAAGCGGCGGCACGCGGCTTGCCGTGAGCCTGCTGCTTAAGGAAAGTCTTGAAAAATACGGCGATATATTAGGCGACGACCTACTCGTTGAAATAAGGGCAAGAAAATCCGCCGGGTGCGTTATTACCGTATCTCCCGCCGCAGGCAGAGAGCGCGGCAAAGACCGCGTTATGCTCATTTTCCCCGACAGTGAAAGTATGATAAGCGGCATTAAAAGGCTTTATTTGCGCCGTCTGCCGCGAGGAAAAAGCAGCCTTTACCGCCTTAAAAGCAAATACCGCCTTGTCATAACTGGGCACAGCCGCGATTTTTATTTTATGAGCGAATTTTGCACCGTAAAAAACGCAAGCGAGCCCGAAATCGCCTATACCGAAGAATATGGCAAACTGCTCTGCAAAGATACCGCCGTGCCGACCGTAGGCAGGGCTTTTTCTAAAGATTTTTAAGGGTTGCTACCGCCTTGCCCATATCCTCTGCCGAAAATACGCAGCTGCCCGCCACAAGCACCGTAGCGCCCGCGTTTACGGCAAGAGGCGCGGTTTCGTAATTTATGCCGCCGTCTACCTCTAAATCAATGTTCAAGCCCTGTTTTTTAATTTCGTCACGCAGGGTAGAGAGCTTATAAAGCGCCGATGGCATAAATTTTTGCCCGCCGAACCCCGGCTCAACCGACATTACAAGCACCATATCGCAAAGCGGCAAAAACTCAAATATCTCCTCGGGCGCGGTGCCCGGCTTTATTGTAAGACAAGCCTTGCAGCCGCGCTCCCTTATCTCGGTAAGGGTGGCGCGCACATCGCTGCCCGCCTCGTAATGAAAGCCCAGAATATCCGCAGCCTCGGCAAACTGCTTTATATACCTGTGCGGGCGGTCTATCATAAGGTGCACATCCAGCGGCAGCGAGGTATGCTTTTTTATCGACTTTATAACCGGCACGCCGAACGAGATGTTCGGAACGAAAATACCGTCCATAACGTCAAGGTGCAGCATATCCGTACCCGAGTCCTCTAATTTTTTTATATCGTCTTTCAGTGTAAGAAAATCCGCCGTTAATACCGACGGTGAAATTTTAACCGACAATTCTTTCACCCCTATACATATATAATATATTTTAACCCCAATACGGCTTATTGTCAATGAAAATGAAAATACAAGTGAAATTTGTCGAACTAAAAAAAATATATAAAGTTTATCGGCGGTATATATCGGCAATAATTTTAGTGAGTATTACGGAGGTGCCGATATGTATAAAAATAAGGTCATAATTTGCGGAGTGGATACCTCAAAGCTGCCGCTTTTAAAGGAATCGGAAAAAACGGCGTTGCTTAAAAAATGCGCCGAGGGCGATAAGGCGGCGCGCGAGGAGCTTATAAACGGTAATCTGCGGCTTGTTTTAAGCGTTATTCAGCGGTTTACGGGCAGGGGCGAAAATCTTGACGATTTGTTTCAGGTGGGGTGCATAGGTCTTATAAAATCGATAGATAATTTCGACGTTACCCAAAACGTGCGCTTTTCCACCTACGCCGTGCCTATGATAATAGGCGAAATACGCCGCTATTTGCGGGATAACAATTCAATAAGAGTAAGCCGCTCCATAAAGGACACGGCGTATAAGGCTATGCAGGTAAAGGAGCGGCTCTCCGCCGAAAAGCAGACCGAGCCTACCGTTCAGGAAATAGCGGCGGAGTTAGGGCTGCCGCAGGAAGAGGTGGTAATAGCGCTTGAAAGCATTGTAAGCCCTATTTCGCTTTA
The DNA here is from genome assembly GCA_900547305.1 of uncultured Oscillospiraceae bacterium. Taxonomy (GTDB): domain Bacteria; phylum Bacillota; class Clostridia; order Oscillospirales; family Acutalibacteraceae; genus UBA737. The sequence goes on from URGH01000015.1 coordinate 16,874, forward strand.
CGACCCCGTTTATTCCGACGGCGGCGACACAATCTACGTGCTCGACCAGGTGGGCGACAATAACGACGACTCAAACTGGCTTGACGAAATAGCCCTGAAAGAGGCAATTAAAAACCTTAACGAGCGGGAAAAGCATATTTTGTTTTTGCGGTTTATGCAGGGCAAGACTCAAATGGAGGTTTCCGAGGAAATAGGCATTTCGCAGGCGCAGGTATCGCGGCTTGAAAAGAGCGCGCTTAAAAGAATTACCGAAAAATAAAGCTAAAAAAGGCTCCCTTCTTTTGCGTAAGCAAATAGAGGGGAGCCTGACTGACCTGCGCCCCTTGCCCTAAATGGGAGAGGGCCGCGCGTAAGCGTGGCGAGGGGATTTCTTTGGCACACCGCTCAATAACGCCGTTCTTCCCTTGTCATATTCTTATGCAATACTTTTGCGGTTGATTTTGTGCTATGCTTTGTTTTTTATATCCCTCCGTCTTTGCCTGCGGCAAATCCACCCACTGACGGTGGCGGTCTCCTCTGTCACTTCGTGACATCTCCTCACACTGTGAGGAGTCACCCTTTAGGCAAGGGAGGCGTTTTTCAACTTAAATCGGTAATAACACCGCTAAACGGCAAATTTTTTATAATTATATGCTTGTGTTAAATCAGCACCCATTCAGCGCCCCTTGCCCTAAAGGGGAGAGGGCCGCGCGTAAGCGTGGCGAGGGGATTTCTTTAGCACACCGCTCAATTTAAAGGCTATTTTTTTGCCAAACGCTTTTTCAATATAATTAAATCAAGTATATTTAGCTTGCCGTCGCCGTTGGGGTCGCACTCGGCGGTTTTGTTCGAGAGCAAAATGCGCTTAAGATATGTAAGGTCGGTTGCGGAAACCGCGCAATCAAGGTCAATATCAAACGGCACATCACTTTCGGCAATGCCGCAATCTATACATTCCCCGTCAAAGAAAAGGTGTCCGTTTTTTACAACGTCTAAAACAAAGTAGGTTTCGCCGCAGGTAAGGCATTTGTAATAATCGCCGCCGTCCTTTGTGCAGGTTGCGTTTTGGTGCTTTACCAATTCGCCTTGCTTGTGTCCCTTTGCTTTGGTGATGCGCGTTTCGGTTTCGTCACATTTGCCGCAGCGGCGTATTTCCACCCCGTCGTTCGTGCAGGTCAGCTTTTTTGTCACTGTCCAATCACCGAAGCTGTGCCCCGTGGCGGATACATAGTTTATATTGTATATCAGCTTGCAGTTCAGGCACTTTACGGTATCGTACCCGTCGGTCGTGCAGGTGGGCGCCGTTGTTTTAATAAGGCTCGGGTCGTGATGCGCGGGAATAACCAAATCGGTTATTTCGTTTTTATCTTTATCAAAATATTTGTGACAAACAGAGCATTCGTAATGCTCCCTTACGCCGCTCTCGGTGCAGGTCTCGGGTATTCTCAAAATCCATTCGCCGAAACTATGCCCCGCCGCAGGTATAATCGTATCGGTTATTCCCTTTTTATCATTATCAAAGTATTTGTGGCAAACGGAGCATTCGTAGTGTCCCTTTACCCCGTCCTCGGTGCAGGTTGCGGGTATTTCCGAAACCCACTCGCCGAGCTCGTGCCCCGTGGCGGCAACATAATTGACCGTGTATCTGTAGCCGCAGCTTGAACATTTCACAATATCGTAGCCGTCGGTCGTGCAGGTAAGAGGTATTTTTTTAAGCAGCACCGGGGTGTGGTGCGCCGGTATTGCCAAATCGGTTATTTCGTTTTTATCTTTATCAAAATACTTATGGCAAACGGAGCATTCGTAGTGTTCCTTTACGCCGTCTTTTGTGCAGGTTTCGGGCACTTCCGCTATCCATTCGCCCAAGCTGTGGCCGTTGTTAATATCACAATCCGTGGGATTATAAATTATTTCAGCGCCTGACGGAAAAACATCTTCAGGCAGATTAATTTTATTCCATTCTTCTTTACTGCCGCGGTAATATATTTTTTTAAGTGAAGTGCAACCGGAAAATGCCCAGCTGGCTATGGTTGTAACACTATCAGGTATGGTTATACTCGTAAGACCTGTGCAATTGTAAAATGCTTGTTCACCTATACTTGTAACGCTATCAGGTATTGTTATGTTTGTAAGGCTTTTACAACCACAAAACGTACCAGAGTCTATATTTGTAACGCCATTTGGTATAGTTACATTTGTAAGACCTGTGCAATCGAAAAATGCCTGGGAACCTATACTTGTAACACTGTTGGGTATTGTTACGCTTTTAAGTCTTATGCAGCCTGCAAAAGCACCTGAACCTATACTTGTAACGCTTTTTGGTATTGTTATGCTTGTAAGATTTGTGCAATAGGAAAATGTGCTATCACCTATTCCTATAATACCATATGGGATATTACTGTTTTTGCAGCCTAAAATAAGCTTATTGGTATCCTTTTCTATTATGCAGTTTCCGCTTGAATAATATTTTTCATTTTTAGTGTCTACCGTAAGACTATTAAGATTTATGCAACCGCCCAATACAAAACACTCAACGGTTGCAACATTCTTGCCGATTATTATGCTTGTAAGACCTGTGCAATTCCAAAATGCTCCCTGACCAATACTTATAACACCGTCAGGAATAGTTATATTTTTAAGACCTATACATTCATCAAAAGCATACCAACCTATACTCGTAATATTATTCGGTATGGCAATGCTTGTAAGATTAGTAAAACCGTGAAATGCAAACCAGCCAATACTTGTAACATTATTGCCAATAGAAACATTTTTTATATTACTGTTATATTGATTCCAAGGTGATGGGCGATAAACGCTATAACCATAATCATAATTATACATACCCCCCGTGCCGCTTATTGTAAGCGTTGCGGTCACGGTATTATAGCTCCAAGTAAGATTATCTCCGCATTGACCGCTTGTTTCCTCTGCGGCGAATACGGCGGTAGGAATTATTGACAGAATTAGCGCCGTGCAAATTAAGAACGATAAAAGCTTTTTCATTTTAAAATTTCCCCCACTTATATTAAAAGATATACCTTTTAAATTCCCGTTTTATATGCTGATTTTATCATACAAATGCCCTGATTTCAAGGGCTGTTTTCCCATAATTATCCTTTTTGTATAAAAATACAAAATATTTTTTTCAATGCTTTTCGTCTTATGTTTTGAGAAAATTGCATTTTTATGCAAAAAATGCTTGCAATATGTATTTTTAAGTGGTATAATACTTGAAAATTAAATAAGCTATGTGAAGTATGCAGGAAATTACGGATTTTCGGTCCGTTTCCGAAGGAGTAACACTCTCAGGTGTCGCAATGGTGTGATAAAACTGTATACGGATAGCGCTCCGGAGAAGTCTGCTTAACAGATGCCGAAGGTGCAAGGCGCTTAAAAAAGCGCCAATCTCTCAGGCAAAAGGACGGAAGTTTATGTTTTACGCGGTGAAAGCCGTGTTTTATTGCGTTTTTACGGAGTTGAACTGTTTTCGGTTCGGCTCCTTTTATTTTTTTCAAAAGGGGAGAATTTCAGAATGTGGGAGTCATTTATTGAAGCTGTCACGAAAGTTAACGATTGGGTGAACGGCGTAGTGTGGGGCTGGCCTATGATTATTATGATTTTAGGCACGGGCATATTGCTGACCGTAAGAACGCGGGTTTTGCAGGTGCGCAAATTTGGCGAGTCTATGAGCACCACCATTGTGCCCGCCGTAAAGGATATGGGCAAAAAGAAAAATAAAAAGGATAAAAACGCGGTTTCTCAGTTTGAGGCGTTTTCCGCCGCCATTTCGGGCACTGTGGGCACGGGTAACATTATCGGCGTCACCTCGGCTATATTGACCGGCGGCCCCGGCGCGGTGCTGTGGATGTGGATTTCGGCGTTTTTCGGTATGGTTACAAATTACTCCGAAAATGTTTTGGGTCTTTACTACCGCAAAAAGGAAAAGGACGGCAGTTTCAGCGGCGGCGCGTTTTATTACATAGCCTACGGCATTAAGCAGCGCTGGCTCGGTATGCTGGCGGCAATATTCTGCCTTTTGGCGGCGGTAGGTATGAGCGGCGTGCAGACTAATAAGATAACCGGCTCGTTTGTTTCGGTGCTTAATAACGATTCTACGGCTGTCAAGCTGATAATAGGCGGAATAGTGGCGTTTTTCGCGGCTGTGGTTATAATCGGCGGAATAAAGCGCATAGGCAGAATTGCCTCTATGCTCGTTCCGTTTATGTCGCTTTTGTTTATTGCAATGGCGTTTATTATAATCGGTAAAAACTATACCGCAATTCCCGAGACCTTCCGCCTTATATTCACAAGCGCGTTTTCTTCAAAGGCGGTTGCGGGGGGCGTAGGCGGCTTCGCCTTTTCGCAGATAATTAAAAAGGGTCTCGCCCGCGGCGTTTTCTCTAATGAGGCGGGGCTCGGCTCTTCGGTAATAGCCCACTCGGCGTCTGAAACCCGCGAGCCGGTAAAGCAGGGGCTTTGGGGCATTTTTGAGGTTTTCTTTGATACCTTTATTATATGCACCTTAACGGCGCTTGTAATTCTCACAACCAACATCGGCACGGGCGCGTATGAAAACGGCTCTTTCTTCGGCGCTGTAAACGCCGCGGGAAAATTTGTGGGCGCGTCCGATTCGGCAACGGCGCTTAGTGCGTTTTCTTCAAACCTCGGTATGTTCGGAACGGTGGCATTTTTAATAATTCTTCCGCTCTTTGCATTTACCACCGTGCTTGCCTGGTCGTATTACGGCGAAAAGGCGGTTGATTTCTGCTTCCGCCACAAACCCGAAAACAAAAGAAAAATACCCGTGCTTATTTTCAAGATAATATTTATTCTGCTTATAGTTTTCTCGTCCCTTATCGGCTCTGACCTTATCTGGGCGCTGGACGATACCTTTAACGGGCTTATGGCGCTGCCGAACCTTATAGCTCTTGTGTTCCTTTCGGGTCAGGTGGCGCGCATTACCAAAAACTACTTTGACCGCAAAAAAGGTAAAGACGTTGAGCCCATGCTATCTGCTTACCCCGAGCAAAACGAAGAGTTTAAGGAGTACATAAAGGGCGAATAAAACGCCGCATTAAACTGTTGACAAGTCCTCCCGATATGGTATAATATATTAAATATACTTATTATACTGTAAATCGGGAGGATGTAGCATTATGGCTTATTATTTCAACGAGGTTTCGCATACCTTTAACGAGTATCTTTTGGTTCCGGGGTATTCGTCTGCCGAGTGTATTCCGGCAAACGTCAGCCTTAAAACACCCCTTGTAAAGTTTAAAAAGGGTGAAGAACCCGCAATCTCAATGAATATTCCGCTTACCTCCGCTATAATGCAGTCGGTCTCGGGCGACAGGCTCGCCGTGGCGCTCGCGCGCGAGGGCGGAGTTTCGTTTATTTACGGCTCGCAGTCAATTGAGGACGAGGCGGCTATGGTAGAGCGCGCAAAGTCCTATAAGGCGGGCTTTGTTGTAAGCGAATCCAACGTAACGCCCGACAGCACCTTAAAGGATATTTTAGAGCTTAAAGCCAAGAACGGACATTCCACCGTAGCCGTAACGTCGGACGGGCTGCCGAACGGCAAGCTGCTCGGCATAGTTACAAGCCGCGATTACAGAGTAAGCCGTATGTCCGAAGATACCTGCGTTAAGGACTTTATGACCCCGCTTTCCTCCCTTATAGTGGGCGAAGAGGACACAACGCTTAAAAAAGCCAACGATATTATATGGGATCACAAGCTGAATTCCCTGCCGATAGTTGATAAAAACGGCAATCTTAAATATTTCGTTTTCCGCAAGGATTACGACGCGCACAAGGAAAACCCCAACGAGCTGCTTGACAGCCACAAGCGCTATGTGGTGGGCGCGGGAATAAACACCCGCGACTATGAGCAAAGGGTGCCCGCGCTTATAAACGCGGGGGCGGACGTGCTCTGCATAGATTCATCCGAAGGCTTCAGCGAGTGGCAGGCGCGCACGCTTAAATTCATACGCGAAAAATACGGCGATACCGTTAAGGTAGGCGCCGGAAACGTGGTTGACCGAGAGGGCTTTTTATTCTTAGCCGAGGCGGGCGCCGACTTTATAAAGGTAGGCATAGGCGGCGGCTCTATTTGCATTACCCGCGAAACAAAGGGCATAGGCAGGGGTCAGGCGACCGCGCTTATTGACGTTTGCAAAGCAAGGGATGAATATTTTGAAAAAACGGGAGTTTATGTTCCCGTCTGCTCCGACGGCGGCATTGTGCACGACCACCACATGACACTGGCGCTTGCTATGGGCGCGGACTTTATGATGCTCGGCAGATATTTTGCCCGTTTTGACGAAAGCCCGACAAACCGCGTTACCATAAACGGTAATTATTATAAGGAATACTGGGGCGAGGGCTCAAACCGTGCGAGAAACTGGCAGCGCTATGACCTGGGCGGCGATAAAAAGCTCTCGTTTGAAGAGGGTGTTGACTCCTATGTGCCTTATGCGGGCAGCCTGAAAGACAATGTAAATCTTTCGCTTTCAAAGGTTCGCTCCACCATGTGCAACTGCGGCGCGCTTACAATACCCGAGCTGCAAAAGAAAGCAAAGCTCACCCTTGTTTCGGCTACCAGTATTGTTGAGGGCGGCGCGCACGACGTTATTCAGAAAGACACCTCCTCGGGTCTTGTAAAATAATGAAACCCGTATTATACATTGTAATTCCCTGCTATAATGAGGAAACGGTGCTGCCCGTTACAAGCGGTATGTTTTCGGAAAAGCTCAAAAGCCTTATTTCGGCGGATATTATATCGGACGACAGCCGCATTATGTTCGTAAACGACGGCAGCCGCGACGGCACCTGGGATATAATAACCAAACTGTCGGAAGAAGAAAAGTATTTCACGGGAATATCTTTAAGCCGCAACCGCGGGCACCAAAACGCGCTGCTTGCGGGGCTGCTTGAAGCCGAGCCGCTTTGCGATATTACAATCAGCATTGACTGCGACGGGCAGGACGACATAAACGCGATAGACAGCATGGTGCGCGAATATCTTGACGGCGCTGAAATAGTGTACGGCGTGCGCTCCCGCCGCGAGACAGATACGTTTTTCAAGCGCACCTCGGCGCAGTGCTTTTACAGACTTATGAACCGTATGGGCGCTAACGTGGTGTACAATCACGCCGATTACAGGCTTTTATCCTCAAGAGTTATAAAGGAGCTTGCGAATTTTAAGGAAGTAAATATTTTCCTTCGCGGCATGATTCCGCTTGTAGGCTTTAAAAGCACCTGCGTTTATTACGAAAGGCGCGAGCGCTTAGCGGGCGAGAGCCATTATCCGCTTAAAAAAATGCTCTCCCTCGCGCTGGACGGAATTACAAGCCTTTCCACCAAGCCCATAAGAATTATAACAGTATTCGGGTTTATAATCGCACTTTTGAGCTTTGCGGGCATAATATGGTCGGTAATAACCTTTGCCCTCGGCAAAACCGTGGCGGGGTGGGCTTCGCTTGTAACCATTATTTTCTTTTTCAGCGGAATTCAGCTTTTAAGCCTCGGCGTAATAGGCGAATATATAGGAAAAATATATCTTGAAACAAAGGCAAGGCCGCGCTTTATTATTGAAAAACGCACGGGCAGCGCCGACAGGACGGAAAATAATGATAGACATTAAAAACACAAATACAAGCGAGCTTTTAAATCAGGCAAATGAGATTTTCGACCAGACAAGACCCTTTGCCGAGCTTATGATGCGCTATAAATGCGCCATGCTTGAAGTAAAAACCAAGCTTGACGTGCTTAACACGCAGCTCTCTCTTGAAAACGACCGAAACCCCTTTGAGTCGATAGAATGCCGGCTTAAAAGCGTTCCGAGCATAATTGAAAAGCTCAACCGCAAGGGGCTGGAGCTTTCAGCCGAAAGCATTGAAAAAAATCTAAACGACGTTGCGGGCATACGCGTTATATGCTCCTTTCCCGAGGATATTTATATTTTAGCCGAAGAGCTTTGCACGCAGGATGATATACGCCTTATCGCCTGCAAGGACTACATAAAAAACCCAAAGCCGAACGGCTACCGCAGCCTGCACCTTATAGTGGAAATTCCCATATTTCTTATGCCCGAAAAGAAATTTATGCGGGTTGAAGTGCAGTTCAGAACCATTGCAATGGACTTTTGGGCAAGCCTTGAGCACAAGCTTAAATATAAAAAGGATATAAAGCACGATGTTGAGCAGATTTCCGAGGAATTGCGCGAGTGCGCCGAAGAAATAAGCCGACTGGATATGAAAATGCAGAATATCCACCGAAAAATATACGTAACTGACAACGAAATTAAGAATTAATAAAAAAATATTACAAAAAGGGTTGCAATTTTGTAACCCTTTTGTTATAATAAGGTTTATAGAAATTACAATTTGTAACTTTTGAAAGAAGTGACCGTTATTTTTAAGGATATTTTTAAAAAAGAAACCTTACTTGAAATATTATCGCAAAATAAGTTTTTAAGCAAAGTTTTATCCGCTTTAAGCGGCAAAAAACTGCTTATGCGCATATGCTCCCTCTGCCTTATAGGCATGCTTGCGGTAGGCGTTAGTATAGTCTCTGTCGGTATAACGCTCGGGTTTAAGGTAAACTACGCCGGCAATATTATTGCCACAATAAGAAACGCCGCCGTGTTTGACGACGCTAAGAGCATAGCCGTTAACAGCATTGAAAGCAGCAACGCCGCAGGAGCAATAGAAAAGCCGAATTTTAAAATGACCCTTACCGTTTCAAACAGGCTTTGCAGCGCTTTAAAGCTTGCCGACGCGATTATTGAAAACACAAATGATATTGTTGAGGCTTCCGCCCTTATAGTAAACGGCGAGACCCTGCTTTGCGGCGAAGCCGACGAATTGGTCGAATGCCTTGAAAAAAGCCGCACCCGCTTTGAAACCGAGGGCGCGGAAAACACATCTGAGTTTACAGATGATGTTAAAACCGAAAAGGGCTATTACCTTAAAAGCGAAATAGCCTCTGCGGACGAGCTTACCGCCGCCGCCGAAAAGCTTAACGTTAAAACCGTATCGGTAATTACAACCGATACCAAAATACCCTTTACCACCAAAACCGAAAAAACAAACGATCAGCTTATAGGCTATTCCTCTGTAAAAACCGCCGGTCAGAACGGCATAAACCGCAAAACCGAAAATGTTGAAAAGCTGAACGGTGAAGAGGTAGCGCGCGAGGAGCTTAAAACCGAGGTCGTTAAAGAACCGGTAACACAGGTAACGGTTGTCGGCACGGCTAAAAGCACCGCTACCGCGGCGCAGCGAATTGCCGCCCGCAGCGAGGGGCTTATCTGCCCGCTAAGCAAAGGCTCGTTTGTCGTTTCCTCTTATTACGGCGACGGCAGAGGTCACAAGGGAATGGACCTCGCGGCGGACCGCGGCACGGGAATATATGCTTCAGCCGCGGGAACGGTTGTTTCCGCCGGGTTTGACGGTGCCTACGGTTACAGCGTGGTTATAGACCACGGTAACGGGCTTAAAACAAGGTACGCGCACGCAAGCGCATTAAAGGTTGCAAAAGGCGCAAAGGTTGAGCAGGGCGATCTGCTGGCGCTGGTTGGCAATACCGGCAACTCTACCGGCAACCATTTGCACTATGAGGTGCTCATAAACGATACCCGCGTAAACCCCGCGCCTTATATAGGGCTTGATTAAAATTAAAATGTTTATAACAACGGCGCAGGCTTAAAGCCTGCGCCGTTTCGTTTTTATATGCAAATAAATCAGACGGTATCGTTCCCGCTCATAGCCTCCCTCTGACGAGGGTGCGGGTGTCCGGTGGACACCTCTGCAAGGCAGAAGCACCGACCGAGGCGGCAGCCGAGACTGAGGGAGAGAAAGGATTTAGATACATAAGAGCTTTACTTTTTCTCTCCTTCAGTCGCCTATCGGCGCCAGCTCCCTCGTCAGAGGGAGCCTATGGCTGTCTAAAATCCAAAGAAGTTAAAAAAATAGCTACAATTACAAATTTAATTGAAATATTCAAAAATAAGTAAAGCTAAGCAGAAAAAAGGCTCCCTTGCCTAAAGGGAGCTGGCAAAACCGCAGGTTTTGACTGAGGGATTGTTGCAAGCTAGATATTAGACGTTAGAAAATACCCCTCAGTTACTAATGCTCAGGCTCCCCGCACCGCGGGGAGCCTGTTTAATTCCTGTTAAGTCTGTTAAACAGCGCGGCTATTTCAGCGCGCAGCCCCGCGTTTTCGGGGTTGTGCAGCGCGGGGTCGCGCTTTATAAGCTCCTCCGCCTCCTTACCCGCCAGGTGCAGAGTTTCGCGGTCGGCGAAAATATCGGCTATTTTCATATCGGGCAGTCCGTGCTGGCGCGAGCCCAAAAAGTCACCGGGACCGCGCAGTTTTAAGTCCTCGTCGGCAATTTTAAAGCCGTCGGTATTGTTTTTAATAACATCTAACCGCCGCTTTGTATCGCCCGATTTAACATCCGAAATAAGTATACAGGCGGAGCTGTACTCGCCCCTGCCTATTCTGCCGCGCAGCTGGTGCAGCTGCGAAAGCCCGAAACGCTCGGCGTTTTCTATTACCATTAGGGCGGCGTTCGGCACGTCTATGCCCACCTCTATTACGGTGGTTGAAATAAGCAGCTGTATTTCTCCCGCGGCAAACCGCCGCATAACGTTTTCTTTATCCTTCGGCTTCATTTTGCCGTGCAGCAGCCCCACTGTATAGCCTTTAAACTGATTCTCGCTTAATTCCTCAAAATATTCGCTTGCCGATTTTATACCCAATGCCTCGTTTTCATCTACGAGAGGGCAGACTATGTACGCCTGCCGCCCCTCGGCGATGAATTTTTTTATATAGTTATATACCCGCGCGTTATATGAGGAATCAACGCAATAGGTCGCGATTTTCTGCCTGCCCGCGGGGTATTCGTCTATTATGCTTATATCAAGGTCGCCGTAAATTATAAGCCCCAGTGTGCGCGGTATGGGCGTGGCGGACATAACAAGCGTGTGCGGGTTATTGCCTTTTGATGAAAGCCTGCCGCGCTGACCCACGCCGAAACGGTGCTGTTCGTCTGTTACCACAAGCCCTAAGCTTTCAAATTCCACATCGTCAGTAAGCAGCGCGTGGGTGCCCACGGCAACCTTTATCTCGCCGCTTTTAAGCCCCGCCTTTACCTCGTCCTTTTGCTTTTTGGTAAGCGAGCCTGTTAGCAGCGCGCATTTAATGCCGCTGTTTTCGGTAATTTTGCAAAGCGTTTTAAAGTGCTGCTCGGCAAGCAGCTCGGTGGGCGCCATTAAAGCCGACTGAAAGCCGTTTCCAGCCGATATATACATAAGCGCGGCGGCAACCGCGGTTTTTCCGCTGCCCACATCGCCTTGAATCAGCCTGTTCATAGGGCGCGGCGACATCATATCCGTAAGGCATTCGTTTATTACCCTTTCCTGCGCGCCCGTCAGCTTAAAGGATAGGGTCTTTTTAAATTCTTCAAGCAGGTTGTTTTTAACGGTGCAGCCCGCAAGGGCTCTGCGGCGGCGCTTTAAAAACAAAAGTCCTGTTTGCAGAACAAAAAGCTCCTCAAAAACAAGGCGGCGCTTTGCGCTTTCAAGCGCCTGCCTTTCAAGCGGGAAATGTATGCTTTTAAGCGCCGTTTTAAAATCGCACAGTCCGTTTTTCTCCCTTATGCCTTGTGGTATTACGTCCGCCATACCGTCGGCATAAACAAGGGCGTTTTTCATTATTTTTTCAATCGTTTTGGAGCTTAAGCCCTCGGTTGCGGCGTAAACCGGCTCTATGCCCATATATTCCGCCGGCATTATTTCGGGGGAGGACATTTGGCGGAGCGTTATGCCGTAGCCCAATTTGCCGTAAAACAGGTAGCTGCGCCCCTGCCTTAAATTTTCGGCAAGGTACTTTCGGTTAAAAAGGGTTACTTCAATTACGCCGCTGTCATCAGCGGCGGCGAATTTATAAAGTGTCATACCGCGGCGGATATTCACCGTTTTAACGGGGGAGGTTATCTCTGCCCTTACGCACACGTTTTCGCCCTCGGGGCATTCCGAAATAGTGGTTATATTCTGCCAGTCAAGGTATGCGCGCGGGTAAAAGCGCAAAAGGGCACCGACGGTATCGATGCCCTTTTTCTGCAATAATTCTGCCCGCTTTTCACCCACGCCCTTTAGAAACCTTATGTCGGTGGAAGCCGTCAGCATAATTATTCTCCTTTATTCAACGGAAATAATATAGTAGTAAACCGGCTGACCGCCCTTTATAAAGGTTATTTCGGTCTTGGCGCCGTATTTATTCCGTATTTCTTCTTCAAGCGCCGCCGCCTGCTCGTCGGTTACGTCCTCGCCGTACATAACGGTAAGGAAAGCGCTGTCGCGTTTTATCATCTGCTTTAAAAGCCTCATAACGCTGCGGTCAAGCTCGGTATCGGTAAAGGCGATTTTTCCGCCCACCATACAAAGCAGCTCGCCCTGCTTTATTTTGTGACCGTCAAAATCGGAATCGCGCGCGGCGAAGGTAATCTGCCCCGTAGCAACGCGCTCGGTGGCGTTCTGCATTTCAATGGCGTTTGCCTCGTCGTCCGTTTCGGGGTCGTAAGAAAGCATTGCGGTTATGCCCTGCGGAATGGTGCGGGTGTGTATAACTATTACCTTGCGGGTGCTTATCGGAATAGCCTGCTCCGCCGCCATAATGATATTTTTATTGTTAGGCAGCACATAAACCGTCTCGGCGGGGGTAGCCTCAATAGCCTTTAAAATATCGTCGGTGCTCGGGTTCATGGTCTGACCGCCCGAAACTATGGTATCAACGCCTAAATCCTTAAACAAAGCGGCAATGCCCTCGCCCGCGCAGACAGATACAAAGCCTACGGGCTTAGTCGGCTCTACCGGCTCAAAGGTCTCGGTAAGGTCGGCGCTCTTCGGCGGCTTTTTGCGCGCGTTTTCCGCGTCGTGCTTGGCTCTTTCGTGCTGGTCGCGCATATTCTCTATTTTCAGGTGAACAAGCTGACCGAAGGTAAGACCGTTTTCAATAGCGTTGCCGGGGTGGTCGGTGTGAACGTGAACCTTAATAATTTCCTCGTCATCCACCACCACTACGCAGTCGCCTATCGACTCAAGGTAAGCCCTTAATTCGTGCGGCTCTTTTTCGCACTCGGGGTTGCGGTTTACTATAAACTCGGTGCAGTAGGTAAAGGTTATTTCGGTTTCGTATTCGCCTGCGGCGTTTACAGAGCCGCCCTCATTTGCGGGCTCAGCCTCTGCGGTTACCTCGGAGGGAATCATAACCCCGTCCTTAAATACCGAGAGCATACCCTCAAGTATTGTAACAAAGCCTTTGCCGCCCGCGTCTACCACGCCCGCCTTTTTAAGCGTGGGTAAAAGCTCGGGTGTTTCGGCAAGCGCCTTTTTAGCGCCCTCGATAGCCGTTTCAAAAACGCCCAAGGCGTCCTTTCCGTCCTTTAAAGCGTCGGCAGCGTATTCGCTTGCAACGCGCGCTACGGTAAGTATTGTGCCCTCGGTGGGCTTCATAACCGCCTTATAAGCTGCCTCGACGCCCAAAGCAAAGGCAGAGGCAATGTTTTCCGCGGTGGCATATTCGGCACCGTCAAGCCCCTTTGCAAAGCCCCTGAAAAGCAGCGAGGTAATAACACCCGAGTTGCCGCGCGCACCGCGGAGCAGCGCGGAGGCGTTGACCGAAGCCACTTTTCCCGCCGAAACGCCCGCGAGCTTTTCAAGCTCTCTTGCGGAATTTGCAAGGGTCATAGACATATTCGTTCCCGTATCGCCGTCCGGCACGGGGAAAACATTCAAATCGTCTATTTGCTTGCGGTTATTTGTGAGATTATTCGCGGCGGAAATTATAGCGTCGCGTAAAGTATCGCCGTTAAACAAAAGTAAACACTCCTTACAAGCCTTAAGGCTTATTCCTTAATGCCGTCTATCTTAATGGTAACGCGGTCAACCGTAATGCCCGCAATTTCCTTAACGGCATATTTTACCTTCTCGGTAATGCTCGCCGCGATTGCGTTGATATTCATACCGTATGTCACAACGATATGCAGCTCAACCGAAATTGCGTCGGCGTTTCCGATAACGCGTATTCCGGTATCGGCCCTTCTTACCTTTGAAAGCATTCCCAAAACTTTCTGTCGGCTGTCGCTGGGTATCATACCCACAACGCCGAAGCAGGACGTCACCTCATGACCTATGAGCTTGGAAAGATACGCCTCTGTTATATCTATCTTTCCCAGTCTTGTTTCATAAGCTATCATAACATATCCTCCTATTTTGCTTTAAAATTGCGCAGGTTAAATTTATTCGCCCACGCTGTATGAGTCAATTGAAAAATAAATATCACTGCATGAAGAATTATTTACGTTTTCAATCTTATCATTGTAAAAAAGTACGCCGGTTCGGTAGCAAAGCGGTATTACCGGCATTTCGGTCTGCAAAACGCTGCTTAAATCAGCCAGAGTATTTGTTCCGGCGTAAAAGCCGCTTACCAGCTCTGCCGCGGTAAGGCTTTGCTCCTCTGTCTGTTCAGCCTCGCTTGCGGTGCTTTCGGTACTGCCCGTTTGCTCCGTTTTTTCGTCCGTTTTTTTCTCGTCCGCCTTTTTTTCAGGCTTTTTTATTCCGTAGGCCGCGCTGCCGCCCTCGGTTACAAGGCTTGAAATATCCATATTCGGCGTTATTGCAACCTCTGCCAAATAAAGCTGAAAATTGCCTGATGAGAGCGCCGCGGTGTAATCCGCAAAGCTTTTTTCCGCCACATTAACGGAAATGCCGTATTCCGAAAGCCTTTTTGCAATAATCCTTGCGGCGGATACGCGCAGGCGGTTTTCCTTATTCACAAGCAGCTCGAATTTAAGCTTTTTGCCCGCGCCGTTTGTGAGCACACCTGCACTATCTAACTTATTATATCCTATTTCTTCTAAATTCTCAACTGTTATTTCTTTATTTGCCTGTAAATTTATATTTTGAACCGATTTTACCGCTTCCCACGCTGGGTTGAAAAAGCCGTTTGCGGGCAAAGCGTTGTTAAAATATCCGTCGCGGCATATTTCCTTTCGGTCAAGCCCCGAGGAAATTGCCTGCCGCAGGGCGTTAAGAGATAATTGCTCGTCGGATAGGTTCGCACCTATATATATTAAGTGATTTAAGTTTATATTCACCTTTTTTCCGCTCATACGCAAAATATTCCCGTCGGATATATCGCTGTAATACATATCCGCCGCGCCTATTTCCACATAATGCCCCACAGCCTCGCTGTCGGGCGCGTTTATAAGCCTTATTTCTTTAATCACGCGGTTTTTGCCGGGGTCGTGCTCGTTTGTTATCAGCTTATCCTCGCTGTCGTTAAGCTTAAATCTGCCGCAGCCTATCGGCGGGTGGGTAACGCCGTCTGCGTCGGTTCGGGTATCCGAGCCCTTTTTAATAATGGGAAAATCAAGCGTGTTTGCAAAATAGGGGTCGGCGCGGTCAAGCTTTATTATCACGGTTTTGCTGTCTCTCGCCGTGGCGGAAAGCGCTTCGTACAGCTTGTAGGCGTACTCGGTATTTGATTTTTTTGCAAGGTTAAATGAATAAACCACATCGTCGGCGGTAAGGGCGGAGCCGTCCGAAAAATAGCGGCTTTTAAGGGTTACGGTGCATTCCTTGCCATTAACCTCGGCGCTTTGCGCCAATGAGTAGCTTATATTATATGAATTATCGGTTTTTAAAAGCGGCTCGTATAAAAGGCGGCATAACTGACGGTTAATATCCGTTGCGGCAGTGTAGGGGTTAAAGGTATCTGCCGCGGAGTACAGCATTGTTAAATAATTTCTGCTGCCCGCAGCCGCAACCGCCGTCGGCGGCTCTGCCGATGAAGAGGTGCCGTCGGGCTTTGCGCGGCAGCCGCTTAAGAATATTAAAGCCGATAAAACAATCACCGTTATTTTAAGCCTTTTCAAGCGCCTCAGTTCCTTTCCTCAATATATATCCGCTCTACTCCTACGGTTTTGCCGCTCGCACGGTCAATTTCAAAAATGCAGCCGTTAAGCATTTTTCTGCCGTCAGCCTGCTCAAACCGCGCCGCTCCGCCGTTTTTCAGTCTGTCAATAATAATTTCGTTTTTTACCCCTAAGCAGGAGTCGGCGGGTCCCGTCATTCCCAGGTCGGTTATATACCCCGTGCCGTTTTTCAGTATCTGGCTGTCAGCCGTTTGCACATGGGTGTGCGTTCCGAACAGGGCGGAAATTTTACCGTCCAAATAAAACCCGAGCGCCCTTTTTTCGCTGGTTGCTTCGGCGTGAAAATCCACAATAATAATTTTAGCGCCGTCCGCCCGAGCTTTTTGTATCAGCTCATCCGCCGCAATAAACGGGTTAGAGGCGGCAACGCGGTCAAGGCAGACCCTGCCCAAAAGATTTATAACCGCAACCGAGGTGTAGCCGAGGTCCGCAAGGCAATACCCCTTGCCCGCAGCGTCACACTCTAAATTTGCGGGGCGCAGCACGCAGTCGTTTTCATCAAGCAGGCTGTGCGCCGATTTTCTTCTCATAGAGTGGTTTCCGCCCGTTATAACGTCCGCCCCGCAGGCAAAAAGCATTTCTGCGCTTTCAGGCGTAATGCCGTTGCCGTCGGCGGAGTTTTCGCCGTTTATAACGGTAAAATCAATCTTTTTTTCTTTTTTGAGCGCGGGCAGCCATTTTCTTACCGCCTCGCAGCCGAGACTGCCGCAAACATCGCCTATCGCCAGTATTTTCAAGCTAAATTACAGTCCTTTTGTTTTGTTGAAGGCGGCGGTTATCGCGTCCATAACGGTGCCCCTGAACGCCGCCCTTTCAAGCGAATGAACGCCCGCTATTGTAGCGCCTGCGGGGCTGCAAACCTCGTCCTTTAATTTATCGGGGTGCTTTTCGCCGCCCTGCATTAAGCGCGCGGCGCCAATTATAGTCTGCACGGCGTATTCCTCCGCTTTATCGCGCGCAAGCCCGCACTCAACGCCGGCTGAGGCTAACGCATCGGCAAACATATACACAAACGCAGGCCCGCAGCCTGAAAGCGCGCAAACCGCGTCTATCAGCTTTTCGTCGGTTCGGTCAACCGTTCCCGCGTGGCGCATACAGTTGCAGAACTCGGTTATTTCATCCATAAACACCCTGTCGGACGCGGCGAAAACCACAACGCCCTCGCCTACAGACACGGGCGTGTTCGGCATTATTCTTATAATGGGGTATTCCTGCCCCAAAAGCTCGGTGTAGCGCGCTATGGGCACGCCTGCCACCATTGTTACTATAACAAAGCGATCTCGCCGCGCGGCAAGCTCCTCTTTAAGCTCTGCAAGCGCTGCGGGCAAAACCTGCGGCTTTACGCCGAGAACTACATATTTCGCTTCGCGCGCCACGGTTTTTGTGTCGGCTGTGCGGCAGCCGAATTCGGTTGCTAAAGTCTGCGCCTTAGCCTCGTTTTTGTCCGATAAAAGTATCTCATGCCCGGGCAGCGATTTTCTTACCGCCCGCGCTATTGCCGAGCCCATATTGCCCGTGCCTATAAATCCGAATTTAACTTCTGACATTTTTATTCCCCCGTTTATCTTATATGACCGTTTCCGTTTATAACATATTTATAGGTGTTAAGCTCGCAAAGCCCCATAGGTCCTCTTGCGTGCAGCTTTTGGGTGGATATTCCCATTTCGCAGCCCAACCCGAACTCGCCGCCGTCGGTAAATCGAGTGGACGCGTTTACATAAACCGCCGCCGAATCAACCCGCGCGGTAAAGTGCGCCGCTGCCGCCATATCCTCTGTTACAATGCAATCGCTGTGGTGGGTGGAGTGCAGAGCTATGTGCCGCTCGGCGTCTTCAAGGCTTTCTGCCACGCCTACCGCCATTATATAATCCAAAAACTCAGTGTCAAAATCCTCTGCCGCGGCGGGAACGGCGTTTATAATTTTGCAAACCGCTTTATCACCGCGAATTTCCACACGGTCCTTAAATATTTCCGCCAGTCTCGGTAAAAATTCTGCCGCAATATCCTTATGCACAAGGCATACCTCAGCCGCATTGCAAACCGACGGGCGGGAGGTTTTAGCGTTATTCACTATTTTAAGCGCCTTTTCAATATCTGCCGATTTATCAATGTAAATATGGCAAATTCCCGTTCCCGTTTCAATGCAGGGCACGGTGGCGTTTTCAACACAGGCTTTAATAAGCCCCTTGCCGCCGCGCGGAATAAGCAGGTCAATATACCCATCCGCCGTCATAAGCTCGTTTGCGCTGGCGCGCGTTGTGTCTTCAATCAGGTTTACATAATCCTCTGAAAGTCCGGCGGCTGCAAGACCTTTTTTTAGCGCCGCCACTATTGCGCGGGCGCTGCCATACGCTTCTTTACCGCTGCGCAATATACAAATATTTCCCGATTTAAAGCAAAGCGCCGCCGCGTCGGATGTAACGTTCGGGCGGCTCTCGTAAATTATAGCCACCACGCCCATAGGCACTGATATTTTTTTAATGTCCAGCCCGTCAGCCCGCTTAATATCCTCAAGCACCCTGCCCACGGGGTCGGGCAGCTGCGCCACCGCGCGCATACCGTCCGCCATGGCGGAAATTCGCGTTTCGTCAAGTTTTAAGCGGTCTATCATAACCTCGCTTATTTTGCCGCGGGCGTTTTTAACATCCTCGGCGTTAGCCTTTAAAATTTCCGCCGCATTTTCGCACAAAGCGTCAGCGCAAAGCATTATCGCCGTGTTTTTCTGCTCGGTTGTAAGCGGGGCGGAGGAAAGCTCCAATGCCTTTGCTTTTTTAAGTATTTCAAGAGTAGTCATTTTTTCTCACGCCTTTTTTGCCAAAAATTTTGTTCCCACGTTTTTGCCGTCCACAATATCGTAAAGCAATTTAGGGTTCTTGCCGTTTGCTATTACCATATCTATTCCCGCGGCGTTTGCGGTTGCGGCAGCCTTTAATTTTGTGGTCATACCGCCCGTGCCGAGCTTTGAGCCCGCACCGCCCGTCATTTTTTCTATTTCGGGCGTTATTTCTTCAACCACGTCTATAAGCCGCGCGTTTTCATCCTTGTGCGGGTCGGCGGTGAAAAGCCCGTCTATATCCGAAAGCAGTATAAACAGGTCGGCGTTTACCGCCTTTGCCACTATCGCGCCCAAGGTATCATTATCACCAATAACTATTTCGTCGGTCGAAATGGTGTCGTTCTCATTTATAATAGGCAGCACGCCCAGCTGCAAAAGCCTTAATATTGTGTTTTCAAAATTATGCCTGCGGTTTTCGTGCTCTACGTCGTCGCCGGTTATAAGTATCTGCGCTACGGTGTGGTTGTACTCGGCAAAAAGCTTATCGTAGGTATACATAAGCTCGCACTGCCCTACCGCCGCCGCCGCCTGGCGTGTGGGTATATCGTGCGGCTTCTCATGCAGTGACAGCTTGCCCACGCCCATGGCAATAGCACCCGAGGACACAAGTATTATTTCGTTCCCCGCGTTTTTCAGGTCGCTCATAATTTTGCAAAGCTCTTCCACCCGCTTTATATTAAGCAGCCCCGAGGGGTGAGCCAGCGTTGATGTTCCTATTTTTATTACAATTCGCATTTTCCCGTCTCCGTCTTTACATATATACTTTTATATTATAACGCATTGCAAGCCTGATTTCCACTGTTAATTTAAAATTTTCAAATATTTAAGGGTTAAAGGCTATCGGATTTAAAATTGCGCCTTTTATGTAAACTGCCAAGCCGTTGTTTTCATATATTTTAAATATGAAAGGGTGTGTCAGTTTTGTTTTTTGATTTATTGATGAAAATCGCCTCCGCAATTTATTATTTTGCGCTGCACGTTAAGGGCGCGGGGGCTTTTCCGCCGCCGCTTTCCGCCGAACGCGAGGCGGAGCTGCTTGAAAAAAGCCGGAACGGTGATAATGACGCGCGCAACGAGCTTATAGAGCACAATCTGCGCTTAGTGGCGCACATAGTAAAAAAATATTACAACACCGGCGCCGACCAGGACGATATGATTTCAATAGGCACAATAGGACTTATAAAGGCGGTATCTACCTTTAATACCGATAAGGGCATACACCTTGCGACATACGCCTCGCGGTGTATTGAAAACGAAATACTTATGTTCTTCCGCAACCAGAAAAAAACCGCGCAGGATGTTTTTATAAGCGACCCGATTGATACCGACAAGGACGGCAACACGCTGACGCTTATAGACGTTATTGCCGATAAAAGCGACATTGCCGATGAAATCGATACAAAAATAAAGGTGGAAAAGCTGCGGGTAATACTGCCCGTTTGCCTGACCGAGCGCGAGCGGCTTATAATAGAAATGCGTTACGGACTTTGCGGCAGAGAGGAGCTTACTCAAAGGGAAATTGCCAAAAAGCTGAATATTTCAAGGAGCTATGTTTCCCGCATTGAAAAATCAGCGCTTGAAAAATTAAGAAAACAATTTTAAAATATATTTATAATTATAAAGATGTAACGAAAGGTTAAAATTTCCTGTCTTTACAGATGAGGGGGAAGAAAAATGGAAGACAGCAGAATTACCGAGCTTTTCACCCTGCGGGATGAAAGCGCAGTAACCGAGACGGAAAGCAAATACGGCGGGTATTGCCATAAGCTTGCGTTTAATATACTTGGGGACCCCAACGACGCAGAGGAAACGGTAAGCGACGCGCTGTTTCAACTGTGGCAGGCAATACCGCCGGAAAAGCCGAAAAGCCTTGGGGCTTATTTTGCAAAAATCACGCGTAATATAGCTCTTAACCGAATTGAACGCAGCAGCGCGAAAAAGCGCGGCAGCGGCGAGCTTCCCCTCGTTTTGGACGAGCTTGATTACTGCGTGCCCTCATCTCACAGCACCGAGGCGGCGGTTGACGCGCGTATGCTTTCGGCTGTTATCAACCGTTTTCTTTCCTCGCAAAAGGAGACTGCGCGCGCAATATTTTTAAAGCGCTACTGGTATATGCGCCCGATAAGCGAAATAGCCGCCGAAACCGGCTTTTCCGAAAGCAAGGTAAAGGTGACGCTTATGCGAACGCGCAACGCGCTGAGAGAGTATCTCGGCAGGGAGGATTTTAACGTATGACGAACAGGGATATTTTAAACGCCTTAGGCGATATTGACGAAAGCTACATTACCGAGGCAAACGGCAGAATAAAGAGCAAAAAGGGCATTATTATAAGGTATTCGGCTATGGCGGCGTGCCTTTTAATAGTAGCCGTTGGAGCGTTTGCCGCAGTGAAGATGATACCGCGCGGCAAAATGAAAAACAGCGCCGCCCCGAGAGAAACATATGAAGAATATGACGGCAATGTTGCAGACTATGATGGCGATTACAGCACAATTGATAAATCCGACGGCACAAAGACAAACGGCTCTGCCAAGGGAAACGCTGCGACATCATCGGAAAATGATATTGCCTATGTTAAAAGATGGGACGAAATGACAAACACCGAAAAATTCCCCACAGTAAAAATAAACGGCACGGAGTACAGCGTGGCAAACTGCCAGATTCCGTCCGATAAAATAGGAAACAGCATAACAAGGCTTACGGTGCTCGGCCGTGACGGATACACAAACAGCGAATACGCCGCAAATGTTGAAGTTTATGAAATAAAGGGTATCTCATCAGAGTGCGCCGCGGCGGTAAAATACGATGCGGGCGGAAAATACTACGTCTGCCGCAACTCGCACTACAAGCCCGAAACGCTGGGGCAGTTTATGAATGATTTAGGTCTTAAAGAAAACCTTACCTTTGTTTCCTTTGGCGGCACGCAAATGAAAAACGGTAAAGCTGTTTGCGATGTTGAATATACAAATGTGGATAAGGCGAAGGTATGGAAGCTTTTATTCTCGGATACCGCAGCCAAAGCGGTAAAGGACTATGACTCTATGAATTTTGAAAGAACGGCGTATATAGGCATTGATTTAAGGCTTTTGGGCTATGAGAATATATCGCTCGCCGTTACCCGCGACGGATATTTAACCACCAATATTTTAGATACGGGCAAGGCATTTTATATAGGCAAGCCCGCGGCGGAGAAATTTTTAAGCTACCTTGAAAAGGACTGCAAAACAACCGTAAAGCATAAATATAATTATTCAGAGCCCGCAAGCGGCGGAGGCTCGGGTAATTCCGCAAGCTACAGCGTAAGTCACTCGGTGGGAAGTAATTGATATGTCGGAGCGGAAATTGCGTAAAGCGGCAGTAATTACGGCTGCGCTTATACTGATTTTATTTCTTATTCCCGTGAAATTCACCTATAAAGACGGCGGCACGGTGCAATATAAGGCGGCGCTTTATACGGTGGTAAAATGGAATCGCTTTACAGAGCCGGAAGAAAAAAATAACGGAAACGCAACGTATTATTCTTTTAAAAAATATAAAAACACCTCGGTTTATTTGTTTCCCGGCAGCTTAAAGGGCATAGACGAGCTTTGGAAAATCGAACAGAAAAAGAAAGGGGTATGATTTATGAGCAACACTAAAAATTCGGCGATAAAGAACATTACCGTAGCATTGCTTTGCGTGGCGCTGGCAATCGGCGCGGGCTGTATGATAAAAATACACAGGGATAAAAAAGCAGCCGTAAATTTAAAAAGCGCGGAAACCTACGATGAGGTTTACAACAAAATAAACAGCCTGAAGCTTAAAACAAATATCCTTTACGGCTTAAAAAATGGTATGGCAAAGGGCAGCAGCCGCAACGATATAGCAGAATATATTATAGAAGACAACAACACGTCCGCCACAACAGACGGCACGTCCGAAGCCGCCAAAACCGATTACAGCAAAACCACAACGCAGGTAGAGGGCGTAGACGAGGCGGATATTGTAAAGACCGACGGGAAATATATTTACATTCTTTCAAGCGATTACACCTTTTACACCTATGTGAAAATAATCGATTCGGGCAGCGGTACACCTACACAGCTAAACGATATAAGGCTTGAAAATTTCAATACGAGCGAAATGTTTTTAAGCGATAACCGTCTTGTGCTTTTGGGGCGCGCGCCGAACAGCGATAAAACGGCGGCGGTAATTTACGATATTGCAGACCCTAAAAATCCCAAAAAGGTAAACGAATGTAAGCAAAGCGGCAGCTATGCCGATTCGCGGCTTATAAACGGAAAGCTTTATATAGTATCAAGCTACGGCGTTAATACCGAAAATATTAAAAAGGACGATATTTCAACCTATGTGCCGTATGTCGGCTGCGGCGAAAAGACCGAAAAAATAGCGGCAGACTGCATTTATATGTATGATAAATGTATGGAATCAAGCTATACCGTGGTATGCGGCTACGATATAAAGGACGGCGCGAATATATCGGCAAAAACCGTTTTCGGGGGCTTAAGCCGCATTTACGCATCAACCGATAATATAATTGCGACCTCTGCTTATTATGACGAAAAGACCCAGATAGCGCGTTTTGAAATAAGCGATGGTAAGGTTGAGCTTAAAGCGACGGGCGAAATAAAGGGGTACCTTTTAAATCAGTTTTCAATAGACGAATATAAGGGGCATTTCCGCTTTGTGCTGACAGAAGAATCAGCCAACGGCGGCACCCAAAACTCGCTTGTTATACTCGACGGCAATTTAAAGGAGACCGGCAAGATAGAGAATATAGCGAAAAATGAAAGAGTGTATTCGGTGCGGTTTATGGGGGATGTTGCCTACTTTGTCACCTTCCGCCAGGTTGACCCGCTTTTCAGCGTGGATGTGAGCGACCCGACTTCTCCCAAAATAATAGGCAGCCTTAAAATACCGGGCTTTTCCGATTACCTTTTCCCCTACGGCGAGGGCAAATTGCTCGGCGTGGGCAGAAGTGCCGATGAAACCACGGGCAGAGTAAACGGAATGAAATTATCCCTTTTTGATATTTCAAACCCCGCAAACGTTACCGAAAGCTTTAAAACAGATGTAGGCAACACCTACTCGGAGGCGCTTTCAAACCACAAAGCGACCCTTGCAGATGCTGATAAAAACCTTATCGCGTTCCCCTATAATGATGAAAAGGGCACGAAATACCTTATATACTCGCTTGAAAGCACAGGCTTTGCGCTTAAAGCGGAAATTCCGCTCGGCGGGGACGGCAGCACCTGGGGCACCTGCCGCGGGCTGTATATAGGCAACCTGTTTTACGCCGTGAGCGATAAGGAAATAGCGGTAATTGATATGCAAAATTTCCAAAAGATTACGGAACTTAAAATAAAATAGCTGCACGATTGACAAAGCCGGGCACAAGTGATATTATTATAATATAAGTGTTACAAGGAGCATTAACATGACCGCAAAGATATTTAAACCCATAATTTGCGCTTTTATTATAATTTCACTGCTGCTCGGCGTTTGCTTTACGGCGTCCGCCGCCGAGACCGACGGGCATATAACGGTAGATACCGTTACCGCCGTTAACGGAGATTCGGTAATAGTAAAGCTTGATATGTCGAACAACCCTGGTATAATGGCAATGACAATTTCCATTACATATGACAGCAGCGTTTTAACCTATGAAAGATTTTATAGGGGTTATCTGCGCGACTATACGGTTGCCGATCATCCCGATAAAAATCTTATACGTTTGGTCAATTGCGAAAACGGAAACCTGCACAAAAACGCCACCATGATCAGCTTTCAGTTCAAGGTAAAGGAAAATGCCGATTTCGGATTTTACCCCATAACCGTTGACTACAAGCAAGGGGATTTCTGCAACTGGAAACTGAAAAAATTAATGCCGGAAATAACCTCCGGCGGGGTAAACATTGAGTTTAACGGAAAAAACTGCAATCACAAAAAATACGGCAAGTGGGAAACCGTCGCGCCCGCCGGCTGCACCGAACCGGGTGCGGAACAGCGCGCCTGCGAAAAATGCGGTCATATTGAAATACGCGAAACCGAGCCGATAGGTCACTCCTTTTCGCCTGAATGGACTATAGACGAACCCGCAACAAAGGACTCCCTCGGCAAAATGTCCCGCCATTGCGAACGGTGCGACGCCACCACCGACCTGCTCACCTTTACTTTGAAAGACGTAGAAGACAATAAGATAGATAATAACCCTTTGGCAGAGATAAAGCCCTCTGATTTTACCGATAAACTAAAGGATGAGCAGCTGCCGAACGGCGGCGAAACAACTCCCGATAACGATAACAGCGGCGGCAATTCCTCTAAAAACGGCGGCGGAAACCTGATAAATTCCGTACCCGCCGAAAAGGGCAGCGCGCTCGATAAAATTATAAGCGGTCTGCCAAGCGGAATACGGAAGCTTGAAAAGGTGTTTGCCGCAACATTTTTTGTGCTTATAGAGCTTATACCGTTACTTTGATTTCAAGGCTTTCTGCCATATATAAAAATCCCCTGTCAGCCGCACGGCTGACAGGGGATTTTTATGTCATTCTCGGGTTATTACAGCCATTTTTTCTTTTTAAAGTACCATATAAGAAATACGACCGTCACAAGACTTACCGCTATAACCGCCGAATAACCGAACCGCCAGTGAATTTCGGGCATAGAGGTAAAGTTCATGCCGTACCACCCCACAAGCAGGGTAAGCGGCAGAAAAATAACCGTGACAACGGTAAAAAGTTTCATAAGCTCGTTTTGTCTTATTTCAAGCTGCGATTGATATGCCTCGCGCATACGGTCGACTATCTCCTGTAAGCTGCAAACCTCATTGTAATATCTTTCGCACCGTGTGCCCAGCACCGTAAGCAGCCGCACCGCGCCGTCCGATAAAAGCCCGTTATCGTTTGTGCAAATATCGTCAAATATTCCCGATAGCTGCCCGTAATACCGTTTAAGCCGCAAAAGCTCTTTCCGCCGCGCGGTTATTACCTCATCGGGCGAAATATCTCCCTTGCTCATTATAGTTTCCTCTTCGTCGTTGAGCTCCTCTTCGATTCGGTCAAGGTTCGCTCCGTCACCCTTTAAAAGTCTTGAGAAAAATTCATAAAGCAGCCTGTCGTTCGGGGTGTTCGCCGTATCCTGCCGCCGCATTATATCGGCAACCCGCCGCGCGGACATATCGTCCTCGCAAAAGAAAAACAAATCCTCTTTATCAAGATAAACCATGATTTTTTCTTCGGCGCTTTCAGGCGCGGATTTATCGAAAAAGTCAAAGGCTATAAGGTCGAATCCCGAAAGACTTTCAAAGCTCTCGCTTTCGCAGCCGTTTATATAATCGAATACCTGCGCGTCCATATACGGCGCCGCCTGCGACATATTTTCAAATTTAAAAACCTTATACACTTTTATTTCCACTCCTTATAAAAAGTTCGTCTTCACCTGTTTTTACAAGCTCCAGCGTCGCCTGTAAAAGATAACCGACGCATAAATCGGGGTTATCCGTGTCTATCCCGAAAAACTCTTTTATTCGCCTGATGCGGTAAAGCACGGTGTTTCTGTGGGTGTAAAGCCGTTCGCAGGTGTCTTTAAGCGAATGTCGGCAGCAAAGATATGTGTATAACGTCAGGCAAAGCACACTCCCGTTTTCCTTATCGTACTCCGCCATTTTTTTAACGTCTGCATCAAAAACCGTACCCTTTTCCGCTGCGGCGCGCAGGGTTAGCAGCAGCGTGTAATCCCCGGTAAAAGCCAACGCGCCGCCTTTGCCATTTTCGTTTAAGTAATCAAGCGTCGCTGCCGCCGCAGGATACAGCCGGGCCGCCGAAAATATTCCGTCCAATTTTTCGGATACCGCCGCCGTCGTTCCGTTTTGCCCTGCCAATTCGGCAAGCCGCGGCATACTGTGGTCGCCGTGTAGAAACATCACGGTTTTCCCCTTATATATAAACGGGTGCGAAGCGTGAAATTCATTTTTCAGCTGCGTTTGCAAAAACGCCGCCGCGGCGGGCGTGCAGCGCCGCAAATCAATAAGCGCAAACCTCTCGGGGTGAAAGTTTGAAAGATAGGTAGAAGATGCGCTTATTTTAAAATGCTCCTCGTCGGTAAATTCCCCGTCAAAAAGCGCCGCCAGAATTTCCTCTGCCGTTCCCGAACTCTGCCGCCGCTCAAAAAACAGCTGCTTTGAAACCAGCGCGGCTGTAAAATTCAGCGTTTCGGCATCAAACGGCATATTTTCATCTGCCGAAATCAGTATCATATATCCTAAAACCGTATCGCCGTTTTCCAGCCTTAAAACACGGTATTTTTTATTGCCCGCAGCCACGGTAAAAGCCTTTTCCGCGCTGTGTGCCGAAATAGCGGCGCAGGTATCAAGCGAAAGCTCACTGTGGCTCACCGCAGTGCGGTAGGCAGGGTCGTTATACTCACTCACAGCACAGCTTGCCGCAATATGAAACGCGTCGTCAACAATAACCGCAGGACACCCCACAGCCCCGCTTATAGCCTTTACAAGCCCCGAAAGCGTGTTTTCGGTTAAAAAAACGTTTAATAGCTCGTCCTTTATCATAAAATCAACTCCTGTGCTGCAAGCACAACCGAATATGTTTTAATTATACCGCCGGATTATTGAAAAATCAAGCCTTTTGAGTATAATAATAAGCGTAAAAAGAAATAAGAAAGCGATGACACCGATGTGTTACGAAAAAATATTGAGACTTAAATAATAAAATATTCGGAGGTATGACTTATGTTTGAAATGAGACCTTATGCTAAAAGAAATAATTCCCTTTACAATCCTTTCCGTGATATGGATGAATTTGAAAAGAAGTTCTTCTCATCGCCGTTCGGATTTTTTGATACCAACGTGCTTGACGAGTTCAAGACCGATATTAAGGACGAGGGCGACCGCTATGAGCTGGAAGCCGATTTACCGGGCTTTGACAAAAAGGACATTCACCTTGATATAAACGGCGATATGCTTACCGTAAGCGCCGAAAGGCACTCGGAACACGAGGAAAAGGATAAAAAGAATAAGTACGTTCGTTGCGAACGTTCTTACGGCTCTTACAGCCGCAGCTTTGATTTAAGCGGCGTTAAAGCCGATGAAATTAAGGCAAAATACGAAAACGGCGTATTAAAGCTGACAATGCCTAAGAAAGATAAAAGTCTTCCCGAAGCGCGTCACCTTGAAATTGAATAAGCTCTGAAAAAGCAATTCACCCCTGTCGGGCAACAGTCCGGCAGGGATTGTTTTTTGTGTCAAACACGGTATATACAGCCTGAAAGTTCGTTGTTTTTCTTTCTGTTTTCAAAAAATCAATCGCATTTGATTCCATTCCGCATTTCCGTGAACCGACTTATCGGTTACACCCTCGTTTATAAAGCCGAATTTCTCGTAATACGGCACTAATTTATCCTTACAGGTAAGCACAAGCCCTTTTCTGTTTTCAAGCCTTGCCGTGTTTATGAATTCGGTAATCAGCTTAGCGGCAAGCCCGCGCCTGCGATATTCCGGAACGGTATTTACCCCGAATATCATTTGCCACGCGCCGTTTTCATTGTGCATATCGGCTTTTGCGTACATTTCATCGGTCAAATCAGGCTCATCGGTAACAAATCCGTCTATAAAAGCTGCAAGTTTTTCACCGTCATACATAAGTAAAAAGTGGTTTGCGTAATATTTAAGTCTGTCCGCAAAGTCCTCAGCCGTTGCAGCCTCGGCTTTCGGAAAACACTCCGCCTCAACTGCGGCTATCGCTTTTAAATCGTTTATATTTGCAGTTCGTATTTTCATTTTATTTTATACCTAAATTCATCGGTAGACTGAATTTTGCCGAGTCTTACAAGGCGTGCCGCAACAGAGGACCTTGTCCGCCCGAAACGCTCGCATATTTCTTTTTTGGAGCACCCCTTATCAAACATTTCACTTAATAAACTATCGTCTTCATTTGTCCAGCGTTTTCCGGCATTTTCGGGCTTTGGTTTAGGTTCTTTCTTTTCTTTCGTATCTAAAGCCTCGGCGGCAGTATACAGCGCACGTATAATATCAGGCTCATTGCAAACGCTGTCGCTCGGCAAAATCTCCCCAGTCGCGGGGTTTACGCCGTTTGCCAGCGCCGTTATAATTTCCTTAGCGTAGTTTATATCCATACAATCAGCCGCCTACCTTAACTCCTCGGGGATTTTTCTGTCCTTGAAATAATACTCCCTGTCGTGCTCGTTTATTTCGCGCAGTATTCTGCACGGATTACCCACCGCAACAACATTATCGGGCAAGTTCTTTGTAACAACGCTGCCAGCGCCCACCACTACGTTATCACCTATTGTAATTCCGGGTAAAATAACGGCATTGGCACCAATCCAGCAGTTTTTGCCTATATGCACCGGCATATTATACTGATACGCCTGCTCACGCAGCTCAGGCAAAATGGGATGACCCGCCACAGCGACCGTAACTTTAGGTCCGAACATAGTGTTATCGCCTACATATATATGAGTGTCGTCCACAATATCGTAAAGCATATCAAGGCATTTTATCTGCCTTTCGGTAATTTCTTCGTCCCCCGGCAAATAAAGCTCGCCGGTGTGCATTTTTTCTTTCATTAAACTCATATTGATTTTTCCTTATATTCTAAGGTTAACAAACGATTGGCAGAGCATTCGCTTGTTAACCGCCGTATCATTTTCTTTTCGGCTTTAAAACCGGCAAATCGTCATACATCGCCTTGAAAAGTCCGGTTAAAAACTCTTTATTTTCAATTTCCTCTACCAACAGCATTTCCCGTGCGCCATCATAAGGCGGCTCGTAAACAGCCCCGGGCATATAATTGATTGCCGATTTTATAGGCTTTACAAGCAGTCTGTTATCATAAATACCGCCGACAATCTTTCCGCGGTAATAAATTATATACTCGCCCATCATTGTGCGGTAGGTGATTTCTTCTAAATCGGACAGCTGCTCTGCTATAAATTGCAAATAATCCTTACTTGACGGCATAAAATGCATGCCTCCCCGCATTATTTTACAGTATTTTTATAAGAAATTAAAATATGGCACGGTGCGAATATAACCGCGGATATAATAAGCAAAACCGACCGTGTCAATATTCCGCTTGCCAAAAACAGAATTGACGGCAAAATTGAAAGCGCAAGCGACCTGAAAAGACCCGGCTTTTTAAAGCAGACAGCCCATACCGCACAATAAGCCGCCGTCAAAATAAAATCGGTGATTAAGTATAAAACAAAAAATTTATTATTTATCCACCCGTAACATGTCCCCGGAATGTTTATAATCATAAACCCAAAGCAACCGAATCGCCCAATCTGCTCCGCAATTTCAACATATTTATTACTAAAATTATTAACAAAGCCGTTCTTGCATTTTACAGCGAACACTATATTAGGCACCATTATTGCGGCAACAAAAATAAATCCCCAAATATTAAACCAACTCAATTTTCTTCATCCCTTTATCCTGCAAATATAATATCCCACACAGAGCCAAAAAGCAATAAAGTAATCTTTATTTCAAAACACCAAAAAACAAAAAAGCGACCGAAAACCGATCGCTTAAAATTTGTGCTTTGCTCGCACCCAAAAAACCGAACAAAGGAAAAGCAAGATGAGGAACGAAAAGTAATAGGTCAAGCCCTCGGTCTATTAGTACTGCCTGGCACACACATCACTGCGCTTACACCTGCAGCCTATCAACCCGGTAGTCTACCGGGGACCTTACTAGCTTATGCTATGGGAAATCTAATCTTGAGGTTGGCTTCACGCTTAGATGCTTTCAGCGTTTATCCAATCCGCACGTAGCTGCCCAGCTATGCCCTTGGCAGAACAACTGGTGCACCAGAGGTGCGTCCATCCCGGTCCTCTCGTACTAGGGACAGCTCCTCTCAAATTTCCTACGCCCACGACAGATAGGGACCGAACTGTCTCACGACGTTCTGAACCCAGCTCGCG